>JANWKA010000027.1 GCA_025451655.1 Chitinophagaceae bacterium
AATGCGGGTGCCTGAACCCGCATTCCCTGGCAAACAGTGGTGTACTGTTTTCGTACGGCAATTGTCCGGATTCGGACATTTAAACAGTTTTTGGCCTGTATAATTCTTTCATTTTAAAGTGCCTACTCTTTGGCACTATCTTTCCATTTCATTGAAATTCTTTTATGAAGCCAGGCCGCCCCTTACAGGTTTTGGACAGGTCACCCTGTAAATTCCTGGGCATCTGACCACTGCCCCTGGATTTGAACCCTCCGGATGATGCCTCCTTTAAGACCCTTCGATGTTCCGTAACTACCTCAAGACCGCCTGGCGTAACCTGCTCCGCAGCAAGGGATTCACTGCCATCAATATCCTAGGACTTTCCACCGGGCTCGCCGTAGCCATGCTGATCGGCCTTTGGGTTGCTTACCAGTATTCCTGGGACCGGTTCCTTCCCGATTATAAGCAGGTGTATCAGCTTCACTGCCGCCTGGATGTCAACGGGGAAATCCGGACCATGACCGCCACCTGCCTTCCCCTGGTGGGGGAAATCAAAAGCGATATCCCCGGAATTGCCGGTGCGATTCACACCGACTGGATCAACGACCATGGTCTGATGGTGGGGGACCGGAAACTTTATATTCCCGGAGGAATTGTACAGGACGGATTCTTCGAGGTATTCCCCTACCGGTTTCTGGAAGGAGATTCCCGGACAGCCCTGAAGGAAATTTATTCGATCGTGCTGACCAAATCGGCAGCCATCGCCCTGTTCGGAAAGGAAGACCCCATGGGCAGGCTGGTCCGGATCGATAATGTCCATGATCTGAAAGTGACCGGTGAAATTGAAAATCCCCCCGCGAATTCTTCCATGCAATTCCAATACCTGGTTCCCTTCGGTTATGATATCGCCACCCAGCCCTGGATCAAAAATGCCCTCGACACCTGGCATAACAAATCCTTCCCCACCTATATCGCCCTGAAAAAGGGGGTCACCATGGCCCAGGTCGCCCCAAAGCTGGCCCTGATCGCCAAAAAATATGACCCGGCGGACTATAAGGTGGTAAAAATCGTGGTGTTCATGCAACGGATGGACCGGTGGCACCTGTATTCTGAATTCAAAAACGGGGTTGAGGATGGCGGTTATATCGACTATGTCAGGATATTCACCATAATCGGGGTGCTGGTGCTGATCATCGCCTGCATCAATTTCATGAACCTTTCCACGGCCCGGTCCGAAAGCAGGGCCCGGGAAGTGGGCATCCGCAAAACGGTGGGATCCGGGAAAAACCAGCTGATCCTTCAATTCCTGGTTGAATCGGTCGTGATCACGGCGATTTCCTTTACCGGAGCCCTCCTGATCCTCATCCTGGCATTGCCCGGCTTCGATACCCTGACCAAATCCAGTATCCATATCCCCTTCAACAGCCTGCTCTTCTGGGGAACCAGCATCTCCCTGATCCTGGTCACGGGGTTGATCGCAGGCAGCCGCCCGGCTTTTTTCCTTTCCTCCTTCAGGCCGGTACAGGTGCTCCGGGGAACTGCATCTTCGGGGAAGGCTGCAGCCCTCCCCAGGAAGATTCTGGTCATTATTCAGTTCAGTTGTTCCATCGCCCTGATCATCGGGACCATGATCATCTATCAGCAGGTCCGCCATGCCAAGGACCGTCCGGAAGGATATAATCCAAACCGGCTCCTGATGACCGATGGCAGCGATGACCTGCGTCATAATTACGAAGCCCTGCGCAATGACCTGCTCAGAACCGGCGTGGTATCGGGGGTGACCGCATCCTCCAGCCCTGCGACGGATATATATAGCTGGTATGGCCTGGATGACTGGCCCGGGAAACTCCCCGGGGAGGTGGGCAATGTGGCAGTGGTGGACATCACGCGGGATTATTTCAGTACGCTGGGCATGAAACTGATCCAGGGAAGGGATTTCAGCGGAAGCCTGAGACAGGATTCCCTCAATATCATCCTCAATGAGGCGGCAGTGAAAAAACTGCACCTGACCAAAAACCCCCTGGGCCAGACCATTCTCTGGCAGGGGAAGCAGCAACGGGTCCAGGTGATCGGGGTGGTCCGGGATGCCCTGATGCTTTCTCCCTTCGATCCTGCCGAACCCACCTTCTTCCGGTTCAATCCGAATAATATCAACAGCATCCAGTACCGCCTCAATCCAACGGTGAATGCCCACCTGGCCATTGCAAGGCTGACCCCCATTTTTAACCGGTATAACCCCTCCTTTCCCTACATCTTCCAGTTCGCTGATGCCTCTTACGCCAGCAAATTCGACCTGGAGACCCTGGTCGGAAAACTGGCCGGCCTGTTTGCCGGGCTGGCCATCCTCATTTCCTGCCTGGGCCTTTTTGGATTGGCGGCCTATATGGCTGAGCAACGCCATAAGGAAATCAGCATCAGAAAAGTGCTTGGAGCTACGATATCCCAGGTCTGGATGCTGCTTTCCCGGGACTTCCTGCTGCTGGTGGGGATCAGCTGCCTGATCGCCTCCCCGATCGCCTGGTATTTTTTAAGCGGGTGGCTGTTGAAATACAACTACCGGATCACCATCGGGCCCTGGGTGTTCCTGGTGGCCGCGGCGGTGGCATTTACCATCACCCTGGTGACGGTCAGTTTCCAGGCGGTCCGGGCCGCTGTGGCAAAACCCGTGGAGGGTCTGCGGTCGGAATAGCTGGCGCCGTCAGCTCTTTTTTTTGTTAAATTGCCATCATGGGAAAAAGGTTCCTTTTGCTGGCCAGTTTATTCCTGATGCCTGCGATCCGGGCAATCGCCCAGCGGGTGTTTTCCGAAGGGTTGATTGTCTATGACGTGAAAGTGGAGGAGCCGCTCAATATTCATGCAAGGGAATCGGAGCAGTTTGAGGGGGCCAAAATGGAACTCATGGTCAAAAACAAGATCGTTCGCACCGACCTGATGGTGGCCGGCAATGACCGGGTAACCATTTCCAATACCCAGGACTCCACGGCGGTAGCCTTGCTGAACAGGGGGCTGGACAAGTATCTCATACGGATCTCCCGCAAACAGGTGCAGGCTGAGTTCGCCTCATACCGCAACATCGATTTTCAGGATGGCCATTCCAGCCGGCAGATTGCCGGCTATGCCTGCCGAAAGGTCGTAGGAAAGACCCGGGATGATGATCCCATCACGGTTTACTATGCACCCGACCTGGTGCCTGCCGATCCGGCCTTCTTCCCGGAATTCACCGGCATCCGCGGGGTACCGCTCCAGTTTGAGAAAAAAATAGGGGGGTTGCGCATCATCATGACCGCGAGCTCGGTGGATCTTTCCCCTTTACCTGCTTCGGATTTCGATATTCCAACCTCGGGGTACCGGGAGATCACCCAACAGGAGATCGACCAGATGACAGGAGGATAGCGGATCAGGCCACGGCCTGGTTCACCAGGGCTGCGGCCTCGCTCAGCAGGATGGCCGATTGCACTTTCAGTCCCGATTTTTCAATCAGTTCCTTCGCCGCTTCGGCATTGGTGCCCTGCAGCCTTACAATGATCGGAATGCGGATATCGCCGATCGACCGGTAGGCATCGATCACGCCCTGGGCCACGCGGTCGCAGCGGACGATACCCCCGAAGATATTGATCAGGATGGCTTTCACCTTGGGGTCCTTCAGGATGATGCGGAACCCGGCCTCTACCGTCTGGGCATTCGCCGTTCCGCCCACATCCAGGAAAGTGGCAGGCTCCCCGCCGCTGAGCTTGATCATGTCCATGGTAGCCATGGCCAGTCCGGCGCCGTTCACCATGCAGCCCACATTGCCGTCCAGTTTTACGAAGTTCAGGTTATACTTTCCGGCCTCCACCTCTGCCGGGTCCTCTTCGGTGATATCGCGGAGGTCCGCAAGGTCCGGATGGCGGAACAGGGCGTTATCATCCAGCCGCATTTTGCAGTCCACCGCAAGGATCCGGTCATCGGCGGTCTTGAACAGGGGATTAATCTCGATCAGGGCGCAATCCAGGGAACTGTAAGCATCATAAAGGCTGATGACGAATTTCACCATATGCCTGTTGGCTTCTCCCTGAAGTCCCAGGTTGAAGGCAATCTTTCGGGCCTGGAAAGGTTTCAGGGCGCTGCCGGGATAGACCCATTCCCTGAAAATCCGTTCCGGATTATGGCTTGCCACTTCCTCGATATCCATGCCCCCTTCCGTGGAATAGATCAGGACATGCTGTCCCCTGGAACGGTCCAGGAGGATGGAGAGGTAAAATTCCTTAACCGGGGAGGGGCCCGGGTAATAGACATCCTGGGCTACAAGGACCTTGTTCACCTTTTTGCCGGAGACTCCGGTCTGAACCGTCACCAGGGTGCCACCGATCAGGTTGCCGGCGATGGTTTTGACTTCCTCGGCGTTTTTGGCGATCGCCACGCCCCGCTGCTCGGTTCCCGCGATCCTTCCTTTTCCCCGTCCCCCTGCATGGATCTGGGCCTTGATCACCGCCCACTTGGTTCCGGTTTCCATCCGCAGCTTCTTGAAGGCATCCACCGCAGCCTCCGAATTGTCCGCCGGGATCCCTTCCTGCACCGGGACCTGGAATCTCTTGAGCAGGGCCTTGGCCTGGTATTCATGCAGGTTCATCCTTAAAAAATTTCCGCTAAAGTACCTGATTTGTAGGGAATTCTGAAATGGCCGCGAGGGGATTATCCGGTACATTTGCTGTTCCGGCCGGGTTTTGGCCGGGACCAAAATCATGGAAAACAGGACCGACAAGATCCGGGAATCCTGCCGGTATATCCAAAGCCGGATCCCGGTTTCCCCGCAAATAGCCGTGATCCTGGGAAGCGGCCTGATGGATTTTCTTTCCCAGGTCACCGGAAAAACCGTTCTGGAGTATTCCGAGATCCCCCATTTTCCAAGGACCACCGTCGCCAGCCATTTGGGCCAGCTGGTTTTGGGACAGTGCTGCGGGAAGCCCGTCCTGGTGATGGCCGGAAGGTTTCATTACTATGAAGGATACTCCCTGGAAGAAGTGGTTTTTCCCGTCCGTGTCCTCTCCCAGCTCGGAGTGAAGACCCTCCTGGTTTCCAATGCTGCAGGTGGAATGAATCCCGATTTCATGGCGGGGGACCTGATGATCCTCACCGACCACATCAACCTGGGGGAAAATCCGCTCCGGGGGCCGAACCTGGAGGAGTTCGGACCCCGGTTTCCCGATCTCAGCGAACCTTACTCCAAATCCCTCACCGAAGCCGCGCTGGGGATTGGCAGGGAACTGGGCATTGAACTGAAAACCGGAGTTTATGCGGGAGTCCAGGGGCCCTCCTTCGAGACCCGGGCCGAATACCGTTACCTCCATCTCATCGGAGCGGACGCGGTGGGCATGAGCACCGTCCCCGAGGTCATCGCTGCGGCCCATGCGGGGATGAAGGTCTTCGCGATCAGCGTGATCACCAACATCGGAATCCGGCAGGAAGAGAACCGGGTCACCCAGGAGGAAGTGGTGGAAACCGCCGGAAAGGCTGAACCGAAATTAACCGTTATCTTTAAAAAACTGATCGCATCCCTTTGATCCCTGCCCGGTCCGGGGAGGGATGCAGCGCGCAAGCATGAAGCGATTTGGTCTAATAACAGCAGGACTTACCCTGCTTGGCTGGTCTGCCTCAGCCCAGGTTCCCGCGACCACCGGCAGGCCCCCCTCCGGGTCCGGCCAGCAGGAAAGCGATACCCTCACCCAGAAACACAGAGTCAACCCCTCCGTTTTCGTCACTTACCGTCAACTGCAGGACACCCGTGACCAGCGACCAGACTCCGGGTTCCAGGATTATACCACGGATTATCCGCTTCCCCCGGACGAGGTCTACCTGGGCAATGTGGGTACCGCGGCTTATCCGATCATCTATCAGCCCCGGCTTTTGCCGGGCTGGGATCCCGGGATCCACGTGCTGGATCCCTACCGGTTTTTTGCCGACAGCACCCGGTTCTACCGGGTCTCCACTCCCTATACCGAGCTGGGATACCTGGTCGGCGGAAAGCAGGAGCAGATCATCAATATTCTCCATGCCCAAAGCCCCTCACCGGAATTCAGCTTCGCCCTGGAGTTCCGCAAAATCAATTCCCAGGGATTTTTCAAAAACCAGAGCACCGATGCCAACAGCTACAGGGTCTCTGCCCATTACAATACCCCCAATGTCCGGTATAATCTGTATTTCGTTTTCGCCGGGAACAAGCTCAACAGCGGGGAGAACGGAGGGATCGCCAACGATACCTTCCTCACGAGCAAGATTTATTCCGACCGGCAGACCGTACCGGTCAACCTGGGCGGAGATTCCCTGTCCCAGTTCAGCCTTTTCAATTCCTCGGCGATCCCGACCCGGTCCTATGTGGTGGATGGCGGCATCCTCCTCCGGCAGAGTTATGACTGGGGCAGGCCGGATACGGTCCAGGTGAACGACAGCACCCAGAACTACCTTTTCTATCCCATTTTCCGGATTGAGCAGGAATTCCGGTTCAGCCAGCAGGTCATGGGATTTGCCGATACCATCCCCGATAATTCCTTTTATCTGGCGAAATACGGCCTGGTTGGTGCGGGTTTTGAGCCCCTCGATGCCGTTCAGAAATGGAACCAGGTCTCTGGTGATTTTTCCCTGATGACTTTCCCGGTCCCCACCAACCAGTCCCAGTACCTGAAGGCCGGCCTGACCCTGGAATCCATCAAGGGTTATTTTACCTATAATTCCATTTCATTTTCCAACCTGCTGGGACACTTTGAATACCGGAACAAAACCAGTAACCGGAAATGGGACCTTTCCCTGGAGGGGCAGCTTTACCTTTCCGGAAGCTACTTCGGCAATTACCTGGCATCCGCCGGATTGGGCCGTATGATCAGCCCAACGGTGGGCAATATCCGGCTGGGTTTCACCAATGTCAACCAGACCCCCGCATTCATCTACCGTTTCTTTCAATCCAACCGATTTCTTGCCTTTAACAATAACCTGAAGCAGGAGAACACCACCCGTCTTCAATTCAGTTCGGGAAGCGATGCCTGGGCCTACAACCTGGAAGTGAACTATTACCTCTTCGGGAATTTCACCTATTTCCGGGATTATACTCATTCCATCCAGGATCCAGCCGCATTCACCCTGCTCCAGGTCATTTTTCAAAAACAGTTCAGGATCCGCCATTTTCACTGGTATGGGGACCTGGCCTGGCAGCAGCCGACCGGTCATGCGCCCCTGCAGGTTCCCCGGTTCTGGACCCGGGAAAGGATCACCTGGGAGGGCGGGGTGTTTAAGGGACACCTGGGACTCGCCTCCGGCCTGGAGCTGCGTTATAACAGCCCCTATGATGCGGAAGATTATTCCCCGGTCCTCCAGCAGTTTGTGCTCCAGCAGAACACCCGGATCGTCAACCTTCCGGAGCTGGAAGCCTATGCCAACCTGCGAATCCGGAAATTTACCGCCTTTCTCCGGGTGGAAAACCTCAACACCCTATTTCACGAGAATAATTTTGCAGCCCCCGGATACCCCTACGAAGGATTTGATTTCCGTCTGGGCATCCGCTGGGATTATATCAATTAAAGGGAGACCGGTTTGGGGAAATCCCCAATTCCTGATGGGCAGGACCCCGGGGGCAGGTTTAAGCCTGGGTACCGTACCTTTGTGCAATATGCAGCAACGATGATGACGACATATAAAATAAGCGGAATGGGATGCGACCATTGCGTGGAGAAGGTGGGTAAGGCTTTAAAGACCCTGCCCGGGGTTATGGACGCCAGGGTGAGCCTGGAAAATTCCGAGGCGATCCTGAACCAGGAGGGGCCCATTGAGGAATCCCTCATTCGCCAGGCCTTGAAGAAGGCAGGTCATTATGACCTTGCAGTTCCGAATGCCCCTGCTTCCGCTTTAATCTGATCCTCACCCATGACCCGGCTCCTCCATAAAACCTGGAAAGGAATCCTCTGGGCCTACAAACAGATCTTCGTAAAAAAATGTTGCCGTTAGCCGGAGACAGGCCCGGCAAAATTATTTCCCTGCTTTTCTTTCCTTAAGCAACCGGGCATTTCCTGGCCTGGATGCGGTTGCAGGGGCCATCCGGTCGGGACCCCACCCCGCGCGGGAGGATCCCTGCCCACCTGAATTCCGCCCCGGGGTATATTTGATTGCAGGATGATTTAATGTAGGTTTGTCCATTACCATGGTCCTCCAACCTCAGATTTCATGGCAGCGGACCCTCCTCGTTCTGGTCTTATTGCTGATCCAGGCCTGCCATCGGGTTCATCCTCCTCCCCGCCACCAGCTGATCCCCGTTACCGGGGACCTGGACCAGGCCGTCAGGGATAATATCAGTAAGCTGCTGGATTTTGATTCATCCGGTGGATTCATCCTGGACTCGGCAAGGATATTCCGCTCCGGGGCCATCCGTGATTTTTACATACTCCGGAAGGACCAGCCTTTCTGGTCCCTGGAGGGGAGGATCACTCCTGCCGGAGATACCCTGCTCGACCTGGTCGGGGGTGCGTGGAGAAGGGGGCTGGATCCGGAGTCTTTATACCAGCGGCAATTGGTAACCCTTGCCGGCTACGATGGCAAAAAGCCCTCCAGGGATGCCGCGGTCCTGGCCCGGTTGGATATCCTTTTTACCGCGGCCTTCGCCAAAATGGCATCCCAGCTCCATTACGGAATTCTGGGCCCGGACTCCCTGAGGCTAAGAAAGGATACCGCTTTCAACAACCGGACCCTGGATTCCCTGATCCTCAGGGCGGACCAGGGGGATTCCCTGAAAGCACTGATCGGATCCCTGGAACCCGGATATACTCAATATATCCTGTTAAAGTCCGCCCTGGTCCGTTTCACCCTGGCGCATGAAAAACCCGGATGGGATGCGTTTTCCCTGGACAGCCTCTCCCCGGCTGGTCTGAGCCGCCAGCTGGCCCTTCGCCTCCTTGAGGAGGGTTACATGGATTCCTCGGGAATACACGACGAGGCAGCGGTCGTCCGGGCCCTGAAAAGATTTCAGAACGACCACGGACTTTTTCCGGATGGAAAACCCGGTAAACGGACGATCGCCGCCCTGAAGGTGACTTCCCGGGAAAGGCTGGAGCAGATCCGGCTGAACCTCGACCGCTGGAGACATTTCCCGGATTCCCTTCCCCATCCCTACCTGATGGTGAACATCCCTTCATTCCGGCTGGATATTTGGGACGGGGACAGCCTCCGGCTCGATTCAAAGGTGATTGTGGGGAAGCCCCAAACCCCGACTCCCGAACTTTCTTCATCCATTGTGAACTTTCAGCTTTACCCTTACTGGCGACTCCCCATGAGCATCATCGTCAGGGATGTCTTTCCTGCTGTAATAAAGAACCAGAAATATCTGGTCAAAAACAACCTGGAGGTGGTGGACCGTCATGGCAATGTGGTGGATCCCGCAAAACTGAACTGGAAAAGGTTCAATAAAGAATATTTTCCCTATGTACTGAGGCAGATGACCGGCCTGGACAATTCCCTGGGGATCATAAAATTCAATTTCCGGAATAAATACAGCGTATACCTGCACGACACCAACCTGAGAACCCTGTTCGGCGCGGAATTCCGGGCCCTCAGCCATGGATGCGTCCGGGTCCAGAAATGGGACAGCCTTTCCCGCTACCTGGTCCGTGACGACACCCTTCGCCATATCCCCGACAGCCTGGCCGTCTGGGAAAAGGAACAGGTCCAAAAAACGGTTTTCCTGACCCGGAGATTGCCCCTCTATATCCGGTATTTCACCTGCCGGGTCAATTCAAAAGGAAGGCTGATTTTCAGTGATGATATTTACGGATACGACAGCATTGAGGAACACCGGCTGGACCCTCCGGCCTGGAAGCTGGATTAAGCGCTCTTTTTTTCCAGAACCTCGGTTTTACCATTTTTTTTGCCGATAATGACAATATCCGCCATTCCCAGGAAGAGGCCGTGACCTGCGATTCCTGGTATTTTACCAAGCTGGCGGAGGATCCGGGATGGTTCTGTCATGATTCCGAAAGCGCAGTCGATGATGAAATTTCCATTATCTGAAATGAAATGCTGGTCCTTTTCCCGCCTCAGGACGGGAATGCAACCGAGTTGTTTCAACTGACGGAAGGTCAGCTCCCAGGCAAAGGGAAACACTTCGACCGGAAGGGGAAAATTGCCGAGGTTCCGGACCAGCTTGGATTCGTCTGCGACGATGAGGAAGCGGTCACTTGCCGAGGCGATGATCTTTTCCCGGAGGAGGGCTCCTCCTCCTCCTTTAATCAGGTTCAGGTCCCGGTCCACCTCATCCGCCCCATCGATATCCAGGTCGATCCGGTCGATTTCTCCAAAGGGGGCGATCGGAATCCCCAGTTCCCGGGCCAAAAGCTCCGACTGGGTGGAAGTGGGTACAGCCCTGATTTCGAGACCCTGCCTGACCCTGGACCCCAATTCCCGGATGGCCCAATAGGCGGTGGAACCCGTGCCGAGCCCCACAACCATACCCGTTTTTACAAAATCTATCGCTTTTTCCCCGGCGATTTGTTTTGGAATCATGCGGCAAACATAAAAAATTGGAACGGATATACCCCGCCCGGAATAAAATTTTTTCCGGATCAGGAGGCAAGCGAGGCTGCTTGCCTGATCCGGATCAGACTTCATCTCCTTTGGGATTCCTGGCCCATGTTTTGGTCCCGGGAAGGGCCAAAAAAAGCCGACCTTGGAATTTATGGCTCCGGATCATATCCAACCGGAGCCAACTTCCTGTCCAGGCGATTATCCCCGGGCAATCTTTTTACCGGGTAGTAAAAAACTTCATTCGGAAGGTAAGATACAATAGGAGGTCTTTAGCCGGGAAGAAAAAATGGGCTTCCTTTGGCCATCCGCCAAAAGCACCTGGACTGCCCGGTCCGGGTCAGCCTGAAAACCGAATCCATCCGGTCCATTCCCCTTTCCAGCAATGGGTTCAAAATCCCTGCCGGAGGGCCGGAAACTTTTCTGCCCAATCAGGGCGCTCAAAATAAAAGAGGGAAACCAGTTTATTCCAAAATCCAAAGCCTTGAAAAAAAGCATCCAGTCGTTCTTTTTTTGTCCGTTTTCTGTCTTTCGGCCAGGGCCCAAATCCAGTTCAGCCCCTTTAAGAACGGACATAATTGCCCCGATGTCAAAAGTTGGACACCCTGCTTTACCAATCCAACTGCATGAATCACTCGTCCAGGTTCTGGTAATTCCCTGGGTTGTGATCCGTGATGTACCCGGTGGGCGGATCATCATTTCCAGGTGGTAATTCAGTCCGGAAAGAACAAAACATTCCCGAGCCACCCCGGGGAAAAGGAAACCGGAGAGGTCGCAGATCACTCGCTTCTGAATGAAATGAGTCCCAATCAAAAAGGCCATGAAAAATTTCCTGCGGGCTTTTTTGTGATCCGGCCTATCCTCATTCCGTCCACAATACAAAAATGCCTCCGAAAACGAAATAACACTTTTGTTTGCGGGATAATTATTTTGGAAATCGGGATTTTCCGGATTTGGGTTCCTATGGAGGGAATTAATCCCAAGGGCCCATGGCCCTTGTTTGCATCAATTCAGACCTTTTCCTGGCAGATTGCAACCTTATTGTGAGGAAAGACGGGATTTCAGGTTGGAATCCAGCATGTCGAGGAATTCGTCTGTGAATAAATAATCTTTTCCGGGTTTTACCTTGTTGCCATGAATGCAAACAGCCAGATCCTTGGTCATATGGCCGTTTTCCACCGTTTCAACGCAAACCTGCTCCAGGGTCTTACAGAATCCCTCCA
>JANWKA010000028.1 GCA_025451655.1 Chitinophagaceae bacterium
CTAACGGTCCCCGGAAGAATCGTAGTGTCGTTGGTGCAGGTATAATTTAAATGGATGGTTTGTGGATTGGCGGAACGGTTCACGACCCCAATCATCAAATAATTCTGAACCTGCGGGTTAAGAAGAGGTGAATTGAAGAATAATAACAGACCCAGGGAATCCCCTTCAACGATATATATTCCGTCATCCTTCATCTGGCAGGTCGCCGTATCGGTCCCGGTCTGTCCCCAGAAGTTGTAAAACCGGTAAGAACCGTCCAGGTTAAAATGAATATCGTTGGCCCATGTGGCCCCTCCTCCCGAACTGGTAGCTGTTCCTACAAAAAATCCATTCAAAACGCCGAGAGAGGGGCCTTGGACGGAATTCTTTTTGCAATTCCAAAAGAGGAGACAAAAAAGGGCGAGGGTCAGCCCGGCATTGGAGATCCGTTTCATAAAATTCAGGGTTAAGATGAAATCCGGCTTTCTGGCATTCCGGGTCCTTAAAATAATAAAATTTTTTAATTTTTTCCCAAAACTGGCCCCCGGATACGGATCATTAACTTTCCCGGAACCTGGGGGCTTCAAATCAGGTCAATCCGGTGGAGTCCGGTTCCGGACGAAGGAGATTTTACGGTGATTATTCCTACCTTGACCGCATGCTCAAAAACGCAATCCTGATCCTGTTCATCGGGGCAATGGGTACCTGCGGGGCCGCTCCCCTTTCCACCGGACCCGGTACCCTTTCGGATCCCGGACCGGTCCATACCGTAAACCCCCATGCTTCCAGGGAAGCCCGGCAACTCCTGGAATTCCTGTATTCCATCCGGGGAAAATATACCCTCAGCGGGATCCATAATTTCCTGGGCAAAATGTCGGTGTATTATGACAGTGTTTATGCGATTACCGGAAAACACCCGGCGATCTGGGGAGGCGATTTTGGATTTGCCGATTCCACCCATGATATCGATAATATCAAATACCGGCCCCTCCTGGTTCCCGAGATCGAGAAGCAATACCGGAACGGGGCCATCATTGTGATGACTTACCACCAGGCCAACCCCCTGATCGGGGAACCCTGTAATTTTATCGGAGGAGTCCAGAGCAAACTTACCGACCAGCAATGGAAGGATCTGCTTACCCCGGGAACCCCGGTCCATGAGGCCTGGCGCAGGCAGATGGACAAGCTGGCTCGGATCTTCGTGCAGCTGCGGGACAAGCATATCCCGGTGATCTTCCGGCCTTACCACGAAATGAACGGCAACTGGTTCTGGTGGGGAGGGCGGCCCGGTCCCCAGGGTTCCCTGGCCCTGTACCGGCAGCTCTTCGATTATTTCACGAACCACTGGAAACTGAATAATATCCTCTGGGCCTGGACCCCGGACAAGCCCTGGCCCGGGATCAGTAATTTCTACCCGGGATCCGGATATGTCGATATTCTGGGAGCTGACATCTATCCGATGCGGGATACCAGTGTAATCTACCGGCAGTCCTGGTATGATTCGATGAAAGTGATCGCGGACGGGAAACCGCTGGCCCTGACTGAGAACAGTGCCGCATTGACGGATACGGTACTCCAAACCCAGCCCTGGCTCTGGTTCATGTCCTGGGCCAACCTGTTCTTCATTTCGAACAGCCCCCAGGCCATTAAGGATCTGTATGGAAACAAAAAAGTGCTCAGCCGGGAAGACCTGCCGGACTGGAAGCACATGAAAGACTGACTACGATACCCCTGGAAACCTTTTTCAGCAAGGCGTTGAAGGGCTGGGCCCTCGAAGGACACGGAAGGGCCATGCCCTGGAGGGGAGAAAAAGATCCCTACCGGGTCTGGCTTTCGGAAGTGATCCTGCAACAGACCCGGGTCGACCAGGGTTGGTCTTATTATCTGAAGTTCCTGAAAGCATACCCTGACCTGTCCTCCCTGGCCCAGGCCAGGGAGGAAGAGGCCCTCCTGGCCTGGCAGGGCCTGGGTTATTATTCCCGGTGCAGGCACCTGCTTGAAGCGGCCCGGATGATCGCAACCCGCTTTGGAGGGAAATTCCCGGAACGACATGAAGACCTCCTTTCCCTGCCTGGTGTGGGGGCCTATACCGCGGCAGCCATCGCTTCCTTTGCCTTCGGCCTACCCCATGCCGTGGTGGACGGCAATGTGATCCGGGTCCTTGCGCGTTTTTTCGGGATAGGGATGGCGCCCGGAACTGCGGAAGGAAAAGCAGCCTTCGCCGGCCTGGCAGATCGTTTGCTGGACCGAAAGGACCCGGGAATGCACAACCAGGCCCTCATGGATTTGGGGGCCCAGGTCTGCTCCCCCCGTTCGCCCTCCTGTCCCCATTGCCCCCTCCAGGGGCGATGCATTGCATACCGGTCTGGCCAAATAAAGCTCCTGCCCACCCGGGATCCAGGTCCCCGGGTGACCGACCGTTATTTCCATTACCTCGTCATCCAGGCCGGGGATTCAGTCTATATCCGCAAAAGGACATCGAATGATATCTGGAAGCATCTTTATGAATTTCCCCTGATCGAGACGAAAAGGCCCCTGGGCCCGGAGAAGCTGATCCGTTCCCGGCCATTCTGCGACCTGCTCGGGAATCTGGATTTCCGGATATGGGAAACCCGTAAGGCCCCTCTCCAGAAACTCACCCACCGCAGGATTCACGGGTCCTTCACCCGGATTCTGGTACCTGAGTCTTCCGCCCGGCTGGAAGGCTTTCTCCGGGTTCCGGTGACCGAACTTTCCCGTTATGCATTTCCACGCCTCATTTTTTCCTTTTTACAGGGAAACCCATTAACTTTATTGGGATTGATGACCGGTTTGTAATACCGGATTCCGTGATCGAAAATCCAAAGATATGAGAGGCGTGAACAAGGTTACCCTGATCGGTAACCTGGGAAAGGACCCCGAGGTGCAGGTCCTGGAAGGGAATATCTCCGTGGCCAAATTTTCCCTGGCCACCACGGAGACATTCAAGGACCGGTCCGGTAAGCAAATGTCCCAGACGGAATGGCATACCGTGGTGCTTTGGAGGGGCCTTGCCGAGCTCGCCCAGAAATACCTTCACAAGGGCAGCCTGGTTTATATAGAGGGAAGGCTGCATACCCGGAGCTGGGAGGATAAGGACAAAAACAAGAAATTCGCCACTGAAATCGTGGGAGATACCCTGGTTATGCTGGATAAAAGGCTGGAAACCAATGGCGGGGAATCCAGCCCTTCCCATCCGGGTGGGGAGCAGGGCGCTTCCCACCCGGAACACCTCACCAACCCTGGGGATTCCAGGGGTCATTCGGATGGCCTGGATGACCTTCCCTTCTGATCCCCCGGTCAGGTTCCGATTGTTTATCTTTACCTGCGGGAAAGCATCCGGTAGCTTTTTACCGAGGGCTTTCCTCTTTTTTTCATCAAACAGATTCCTCTTTGGACTACCATTCGGCAGGGAACCCACCGGCTATTACGCAGAACAACATCACCCTGCTTATTCTCATCCTGATCGCACTGCTTTGCTTTTCTGCCCTTTTTTCGGCGGCGGAGGTGGCCTTCTTTTCCCTCAACAGCCGGGACCTGAACATCCTCAGGGCCAGGCAGAACCGCAATGCCCGAACCGCGGGGATGCTCCTGGAAAAGCCGGGCCTCCTCCAGGCCTGCCTGATCATGGTCGGCTGCCTGCTCAACATTTCCTTCATCCTCATCGCCAATTTCCTGGCCGGCCAGATGCTTCCCTTCAGGGCGACTTTAATCGGCTCCCTGGCGGTCCGGATTTTGCTGATCACCTCCGCGCTCCTTCTTTTCGCCCAAGTCCTTCCCAGGATTTATGCAACCCGCAATTCCCTCAGGACCGCCCTGTTCACGGCCCCCATGCTCAAGGCCTGCAGGGACTTCCTGGGACCCCTGGTCAACCTGTATGACAACATGTCCCGGTATATCGAAGAAAAATTTTCGCCGGCCGATGGGGAAGGGATGAGCTTCCGGCAGATCGACGAAGCCATTACCTCCACCGTGAATGAATCGGCCACGGAGGAAGAACGCAATATCCTCAAAGGGATCGTGGAGTTCGGCAACATCACCGTGAAACAGATCATGCGGGGGAGGCTGGACGTGTCCGGGATCCGGGAGTCATCCAGCCTCCAGGAACTGGTCACCCAGGTCAGCGAGCTGCATTATTCCCGGCTTCCGGTTTACAGCCATAACCTGGACCAGATCAGCGGCATGATCCATACCAAAGACCTGCTGCCCTACCTGGACGATCCCGGGGACGGTAACTGGAAACACCTGATCCGTCCTCCTTTTTTCGTTCACGAGCAGAAGCTGATCGAAGACCTGCTCCGCGAGTTCCAGTCCAGGCATATCCATTTCGCCATCGTGGTGGACGAGTTCGGGGGAACCTCGGGAATTGTGACCCTGGAGGACATCCTGGAAGAAGTGATTGGGGATATCCGGGACGAGTTCGATGAGGAGGACCAGGGTTTCCAGCGGCTGGATGACCATACCTATATTTTGGACGGAAAACTGCTGATCAACGATCTTTGCAGGATGCTCGGGATCCCCCCGGAGACCTTTGACCCCGTCAGGGGAGAAAGCGATTCGGTGGGGGGGCTCATCCTGGAGCTTGCCGGGGAATTCCCGGAATCAGGGCGGGTCATTCCCTGCATGAATTACGAATTCACGGTCCTTGAGGTTGGTAAAATGCGCATCCGCAAACTCCGGATGCGCATCCCACCCGCCAGGACCGAAAATCCCCCGTTTTGAAGGCTTTTTTGCCATATTCCCTCCCGGTCCTGTTGATCCTGGGATTGCTGTCCGCCTGCAGCTCCGGATATACCCCCAGGCCCAAAGGCTATTTCCGGATCGACCTGCCCCCAAAGGCTTACCGGCTCTTTGATGAGCCGGGTTACCCCTATACCTTCGAATACCCGGTCTATGCCGAAGTGGTAAAAGACACCGTGTTTTTCGACAAAAAACCCGAGAACCCTTACTGGATCAATATTGTTTTCCCGGGCCTGGACGGGAAGATCTATCTCACCTACAAGGATATCAATGCCGGGAACACCCTTCAAAAGCTGGTCAACCAGGCTTTTGAAATGACCAACAAACATATGGACAAAGCGGACTATATCCACAGCACCCGTTTTGAGATGGGGGACCGGGTCAGTGGCTTGCTGTTCAATGTGGGCGGCAACGCGGCCTCCGCAGTCCAGTTCTTCGCCACGGATTCCACCCGTCATTTCCTGCGGGGGGCCCTGTATTTCTATGCCGTACCCAATGCCGATTCCCTCGCCCCGGTGAACCATTTCGTGGAACAGGACATGCGCCACCTGATCTCAACGCTCCAATGGAGATGACTGCCCATGATCGCCATCGACGATAAGCTCATCAGCGATGCATTGGTCCGGGAGGATTTCGTCTGCGACCTGGTGGCCTGCAGGGGAGGATGCTGCGTGGAAGGGGATGCAGGAGCCCCCCTCGAACGGGAAGAACTGCGGATCCTGGACCGGATTTACGATCTGGTCAGTCCCTTTCTTTCCCCGGAGGGTCGGGAGGAGATCCTCAGGCAGGGTCATTATGTCTTCAATACCAGGGGGGGATTTGTCACCCCCACCATTGGAAATGGCATTTGCGCCTATGGGGTCCGGGAAGGGGGCATCGTGAAATGCGGGATCGAAAAAGCCTTTCATGCCGGAAAGACGGATTTTATCAAGCCCCTTTCCTGCCATCTGTATCCGGTCCGGGTCAAGAAGGAATCCGGGTATGAATCGGTTAACTATGAGCCCCGCAGCCCACTCTGCGATCCAGCCTGCAGCCTGGGCAGGAAGCTGAAAATCCCGGTGTTTCGTTTTCTTAAGGAAGCGCTGGTCCGGAAATATGGCTCCGAATTTTATGAAGCCCTGGAAGCCGTGGCACAGGAACGGTTCGGGGCATAGCATCCGGAATATTGACCCGGTTGCTGCGGTGAAGTTTTTACCTTTGAGCCATCCATTCAACTCGTTACCCAATGCATGAGCTGCAAACCGAGTTTATCGCCAAAAGCGCGGAAAGGGCGGCAGACCTGGACCACCGGAGAAAGATCAATTTCAACATGGCCCGGTATGATGCCGCGGTAATCAACGGGAAAAGGCAGTTCGCGGAACTGGATTCAGCCCGGGAAATGGCCAAGAACACCAGGTGGAAGGCGGTAGAACGCCTGGATAAGTACCTGGAGCAATTCGAAGCCGAGTTCACCCGCAGGGGAGGTCAGGTGATCTGGGCGGAGACCGCCCAGCAGGCCCTGGAGGAAATTCTTGCCATCTGCACCGCGAAAAAAGCCAGGACAGTGATTAAGAGCAAATCCATGGTCACCGAAGAGATTCATTTAAATCCCTTCCTGGAAAAGCACGGCATCAGATCCGTCGAAAGCGACCTGGGAGAATATATCCAGCAGATCGACGGGGAGCCCCCCTATCATATCGTCACCCCCGCGATGCACAAAAGCAAGGAGGATATCGCCCGGCTTTTTCATGAAAAGCTGCATACGGCCCCCGGGCTCACCCCGGAGCAAATCACCCGGTTCGCCCGAAATACCCTGAGGAAGGATTTTGTTGAGGCGGAGATCGGGATCACCGGAGCCAATTTCCTGATCGGGGATATCGGGGCGGTCTGCGTTTCGGAAAACGAAGGGAACGCCCGGCTCAGCTTTTCCTTTCCCAAAACGCATATCGTGGTGGCGGGCATCGAGAAAATGCTGCCCACCCTTTCCGACCTGAACCTGTTCTGGCCCCTGCTGGCCACCTTTGGGACCGGCCAGGA
>JANWKA010000029.1 GCA_025451655.1 Chitinophagaceae bacterium
CTTCTGCCCTGACGGATTCCTTCCAGGACAACCTGTTGGCTCCTCCGGTTTATACCCGGCCAGCGAAATTCAGGGATTGGGAGGTCCCCCCTGTCCTGATTTCCGGCAACGAGCGCAACATCGGGGAATGGCGCCATGAACAGGCCCTGGTTCGGACCAGCAGGAAAAGACCTGATCTGCTGAAATAAATGACTTTCAATAAATTACAATTCATTTACAACCTCCGGTCGGGGTCCGTTCCAGGCCCATAACATTTGGTTTATCCGTAATTTTCGGTACTTTTGCACTCCTCTTTTAAAATCAATCCCCATGGATGCTGTGGCTTATGTGCACGATCAGTTGACCGGGAAAAGGGATTACCCGCCATTCAAGGCCGGGGATAATATCACTGTTAACTATAAGATCATCGAGGGAAACAAGGAAAGGATCCAGTCTTTCAAAGGGGATGTGGTGAAAAGGCAGGGTGAAGGTTTTACGGCCACTTTTACGGTCCGGAAAATATCTGACGGGATCGGGGTGGAAAGGCTATTTCCCCTTTTTTCACCCAATATCGATTCCATCCAGTTGAACAAGGCGGGGAAAGTGCGCAGGGCCAAATTATATTACCTGCGGGGCCTTTCCGGGAAATCCGCCAGGATCAGGGAAAAACGGGTATAGTAGGTATAAACAACTCAAGAGACGGGAACCGGAAACGGTTCCCGTTTTTTTATGCCCGGGGTCTGTTTTTGAGACCACCTCAATCCCCGTTTGCGGATATTTGGGTACCTTTGTAGTTGGAAATATTATTCATTTTCCTAAATTTAAAGATATGCTTCAGAGCTTTTTGCCAAAAGCCTCCCTGCTGATGATCAGCACCGAGCACGTCATCGTTTTCGGTCTAATTGCCTTGTTGTTGTTTGGAGGCAAAAAAATCCCGGAACTGATGCGTGGCCTCGGAAGCGGGATCCGGGAGTTCAACGAGGCCAAGCAAAATGTCAAGAAGGAGATTGAGGAAGGCATCCACAAGGAAACCAGCATCCCGCCCGCTCCCCCGAGCGCCCCGGTAGGTTCCGATGTGCCCAAAAGTGCGTGAGCCCCGCTTTTAACTGAATTTCACCCACTGCTCCACCCTTGGCCGAATTCAGCACTGTAAAGGAATATCACCGGCATTTACAGGATGGGAAAGTTTCGTGCGTCCAAATGGTCCGCGATTACCTGGACAGGATCTCGGCCCATGCCTCCCTGAACGCTTTTATTGAAGTTTACAAGGAAGAAGCCCTGCTGGCCGCCGCATCTATTGACGACCGGTTCCGGGAAAAATTACCACCGGGAAGGCTCGGCGGGGTGGTGATCGGCATCAAGGATGTGCTTTGCCACAAGGGCCACCGGGTGAGCGCCGCTTCCCGGATGCTGGAAGGTTATGTGGCCCCCTATTCGGCCACAGCCGTTCAGCGGCTGCAGGACGCAGGGGCCATCATTATCGGGAGGCTCAATTGCGACGAATTTGCGATGGGTTCCACCTCGGAAACTTCCGCATTTGGCAAAGTTCTGAACCCCCTGGACCCCTCCAGGGTCCCCGGGGGGTCATCCGGAGGATCCGCGGTGGCAGTAGCAGCGGGTCTTTGCATGGCCAGCCTGGGCAGCGATACAGGAGGATCAGTAAGACAACCTGCTGATTTCTGCGGGATTATAGGTTTTAAGCCGGGCTACGGAAGGATTTCCAGGTATGGTCTGATCGCCTATGCCTCCAGTTTCGACCAGATCGGGGTTTTTGGCAGGAATCTTGATATGGTGGCGGAGGTATTGAGCGTGATTGGCGGTCCGGATGATTTCGACAGTACGGTATTTCCAACAAAAGTTCCTGATTACCAGGTAACTATACCGGAAAAAAGACCCTTTAACCTGGCCTACCTGAAAAACGCCCTGGACCACCAGGGATTGGACCCCGAAATCCGGACGGGTTTTGAGTTCTTTTTTGAAAAGCTGAGAAAGGCTGGACACCGGGTGGACGGGGTTGATTTTGACCTGATGGAGTATCTTGCTCCGGCCTACTATGTACTGACTACGGCGGAGGCTTCTTCCAACCTGGCCCGCTTTGATGGAATCCGGTACGGATATGCAGGAAAACCCGATCAACTGGTTGATTATTATAGGAATAACCGGTCCTTGGGGTTCGGCCGGGAAGTGAAGCGGAGGATTATGCTCGGAACTTTTGTATTGAGCTCCGGCTATTATGAGGCCTATTATACGAAGGCCCAGCGTGTGCGGAGACTGGTCAGAGCAAGAACGGATGAAATTTTCTCTAAATATGATTTCATTATCCTGCCAAACAGCCCGGTTACGGCTTTCCCTGCAGGGCAAATGTTAAATGATCCGGTGGCAATGTATTTGGCCGATATATATACAGTTTTTGCTAATTTAGCAGGGGTCCCGGCGGTATCCCTTCCGCTATTCAGGCATTCCAACGGAATGCCCTTTGGTGCCCAGGTCATAGGAAATCATTCCGATGAAGCTGGATTGATTCAGGTTTCCAGCTATTTCATGAGCAATTTTAGGATGGGGGATTAAGATGAAAGGATTGATTCTGATCGTATTAGGTATTTTGGTTTCGGGGGTTACCCGGGCCGGTGATTCCTTTTTGGGAGGTTCCGGAGGCTCATTGTTCCAGGATACGACTATCCAACTCACCCGAACGGTATCCGGACCCTCCGAAAACGGCGATACCCTCGTGGATGTGCCCGACGAGGCCTTGCAGGCGGATCCGGCATCCGGGCTTCCTGACGACCTTTCCGACTGGAGTATCGCCAACGACAACCTGAACTCCAGGGCCATCGGGTTCATTTCCTATTTCTATAAGCTGAACGGCAGGAGCCTGGAAACTTTCGGGTCCCGGGGAGCTGCCTACCTCACCGAAATTTCGGATATCTTTCACAAGTACGGGATTCCGGAAGAAATGAAATACCTGGCCGTAATCGAATCTGGCCTGAATATCAATGCGGTATCCCGAATGGGAGCGGTAGGGACCTGGCAATTTATGGCTTCCACGGCCAGGCTCATGGGCCTGGATGTCACCCGGCGCCGGGATGACCGCAGGAATTTTTATAAATCCACGGATGCCGCGGCAAAATATCTCAGCCAGATGCATGGCCAGCTCCAAAACTGGCTCCTTGTCGTCGCCGCTTATGATTGCGGGGTCGGCGGAGTTCAGAAAGCGATCAATGAGAGCGGGACCACCAATTTCTGGAAGCTGGAGCAATACCTTCCCGCCGAATCCAGGAAGCATGTCCTGAAATTCATCGCCACGGCCTATATCCTGGACCGCTTCACTACTTTTTTCGGAATTTCCCAGGAACCTCCCGTCCCGCCCGCGGTCTCCGGACCCCCGGTCGATGATGAACCGCTGCAGGCACTGACCGTATCCGGGAGGCTGTGCCTTCCGGTAATCGCCGATAAATTGGGAATCGATTCGATAGAACTCGCTACCCTGAACCCTGATTTCAACGCCATGTCCTCCCAGGGAGGGAACTATACCCTGAACCTACCCTCCAGCAAGGTGGCCGGGTTCAGAAGCACCGAAGCAGCCCTTCAGGCAGCCTCCGTCCTTTATATGATCCAACACCCCACCCCGGAGGTGACCCTAGCGGAAGCCAAAGAATTTCCGGAACACCATAAAAGGCATTCCCGGAGCCACAGGACCTGGAAAGCCAGACCTACGATTGCCAGCCGTTTTTCCAGCCATCCCGACAGTTTATAAAATGGGAGTTTCATTCAGGCCGGATGGCGGCTATTCCGGGCAACTGTTTTCCTTCAAAATATTCAAGTAAGGCGCCTCCGCCGGTTGAAACGAAGCTCACCTGATCTGCTTTTCCGGATTGGTTCAGGGCGGCCACGGAATCGCCTCCTCCCACCAGGGAATAGGCTCCCGACCGGGTGGCGGCAACAATTGCCCCGGCAACGGCTATGGTTCCCGAACGAAAGGCTTCCATTTCAAAAACCCCCATCGGGCCATTCCAGAGGATGGTTTTCGAATCCCTGATGATCCCGGCAAAACGGCTGACGGTTTTGGGGCCGATATCCAACCCCATCCATCCCGGGGGAATATGGTCATTATCTACCATCCGGGTCCGTGCATCCGGAGCAAAGCGGTCCGCAATCACGGAATCCTCCGGTAAAACGATTTCAACCTGACCCAGGGTTCCTTCTCTCAATTGCCTGGCCAGTTCCAGCTTATCGTTTTCGCAAAGGGAGCTTCCGATCTCTTTTCCCATGGATTTCAGGAAAGTATAGGCCATTCCGCCCCCGATCAGGATATGGTCCGCGATCCGGGTGAGGTTCTGAATGATTTCGATCTTATCGGAAACCTTGGCTCCCCCGATAACTGCTGTGAAAGGCTTTTGGGCGTGGTGGAGGATTTTTCCGGCATTCGTCACCTCGGCTTCCATAAGCAGCCCGAACATTTTCTTGCCGGCAGGGAAAAACCGGGCTATAACCGCGGTGGAGGCATGGGCCCGGTGCGCAGTACCGAAGGCGTCATTGACATAAACATTCCCGAGACTGGCCAGTTTCCGGGCAAATTCCGGATCGCCCTTTTCCTCCTCGGGATGGAACCGCAGGTTTTCAAGCAGCAGGACTTCTCCCGGTTTCAGCGCTGCAGAGGCCTGGGTGGGTGCTTCTCCGACACAGTCCCCGGAAAAAGCAACGGACAGGCCAAGCAGTTCCTCCAACCTGGGCAGGACATGTTTCAGGGAGAATTTTTCCTCCGGGCCCCCCTTGGGCCTTCCCAGATGGGACATCAGGATTACCGCCCCTCCATCTTTCAGAATCTTTTGAATGGTGGGAAGGGCTGCCCGGATCCGGTTATCATCGGTGATATTGCCCTTTTCATCCTGGGGGACATTGAAATCCACCCGGTCCAATGCTTTCTGGCCGGAGAAATTGAATTCTTCGAAAGGAGTCATGTCTCGGGTGATTATTTGCTGATGAGCTCCGCGAAATACTTTACCGTGCGCACCAGTTGGGAAACATAGCTCATTTCATTATCATACCAGGATACGGTCTTGACCAGTTGTTTCCCGCCCACACCGAGCACTTTGGTCTGGGTTGCGTCGAACAGGGAGCCGAATGACATCCCGATAACGTCGCTGCTGACAATTTCATCCACGTTGAACCCAAAAGATTCATTGCTGGCATTCTTCATCGCTTCATTGACCTGATCCACGGTCACTTCCTTCCTCAGCAGGGAAACCAGTTCCGTGGAGGAGCCAGCGATGGTAGGGACCCGCTGGGCGCTTCCATCCAGTTTGCCCTTGAGCTCGGGAAGCACCTGGCCAAGAGCCTTTGCGGCTCCGGTGCTGTTAGGAACGATATTGGCCGCAGCTGCCCTGGCCCTGCGCAAATCGCCCTTGGCATGAGGCGCATCGAGGGTGTTCTGGTCATTGGTGTAGGCATGAATGGTAGTCATCAGGGCCAGTTCGATGCCGAAGGAATCGTTCATCACCTTGGCCATCGGAGCCAGGCAATTGGTGGTGCATGACGCGCAGGAGATCACCAATTCGCTTCCGTCAAGGATCTGGTGGTTCACATTGAACACGATGGTTTTCAGATCGCCGGTTGCAGGAGCGGAAATCACTACCCGTTTGGCTCCTGCCTTCAAATGCGCCGAGGCCTTTTCCTTATCGGTAAAAAAACCGGTGCTTTCGATCACCACATCCACATCATGCCTGCCCCAGGGAATTTGGGTGGGATCCTTATGGGCGTAAATATTGATTTTTGCTCCATTGACCTCAATCGCATTCTC
>JANWKA010000030.1 GCA_025451655.1 Chitinophagaceae bacterium
CTGGCGATCACCGGGATTTTCATCGTGTTCCATTTCAATTCCGGGTTCCGGCTGGGAATGGTCCTGGGTCTTGGGTCGGCCATTTTAGCCGCATGCTTCACCATCCTGAACAAAAGCCTGGTAGCAGATCTGCCGGCGACCACCGTGACCACCTATGAACTTTCCTGCGGGTTTCTCTGGCTCACCCTGCTGTTGCCCCTTTTCCTGAGGTGGTTTCCCCGGGCAACCCTGATGCCGACCCTTCCGGATCTCGGATATCTCCTTTTCCTCAGCTGGGCCTGCACGGTCCTGGCGTTTACCCTGATGGTGAACGCCCTGAAAAAGGTTTCCTCTTTCACCACCAATCTCTCCCTCACCCTGGAGCCTGTTTACGGCATTCTCCTGGCCTTTCTTCTATTCGGGGAGAATAAACAGTTTAATTTCTGGTTTTATCCCGGGATCGGGCTGATCCTCCTGTCTGTGCTGCTGCAAATGAGGAGACTCATGGGAAAACGACCCGGGAAAGGAGAAACTGCTGCGCAGGAAATTCTTCCAGGGTGAAGGCCTCAGGCCGCCTGGCGGGAAATGAATTTGACCAGGCTCCGCCGGGCCACCGGTAACAGGGTTTCGTCGACGGGAAAGGTCAGACCGGTTTCCACGCTGTATACCGCAGGATTCGGCAGGTCGGTCCGCTGTTGAATGAGATCGGATTTCACCGATTCATAGGTGTGGGCGAAGCTCTTCCGGTAATTGCTGATATATTCCGTATGGATTCCGCAATATTTTTCATCATGGCGGTGGAATATTGTGATCCGGTAACGGTATGCCTGGATCTCGGGAGCGGTCCCGTTACGCAACAGCATGTATCCTTCCCGGGTATGAAGAGGAATGATCCCAACCGGGGAAATGTTCATCCGGGCCTCGACCCAATCATAGATCTCGGTCCCCTGGCGGATGGTATCATTCATGGTCCCCAGGGAATATTCGATGATCTCCCAAAGCTCCTGCATCAGGTCGTCATCCTGGATCATCTGCAGATAGATCACCTGGAGCTTTTCCAGGTTCATGGCGGAAAGCCGTTTGGGAAAGAACTTCTGCAGCACTTCCTTGTGCTCCCGGAAAGCCAAAAGGCTGTTGTAATGGAAAACCAGATCAGATAGCTGTGGATAAAGCTTATTCTCGCTGAAGAGCCTGCCGATATCCTGAAGATAGGCCAGCAGTTTGTATTTTTTATGCTCGAAATCAATAGGGCCGTCAACAAACCAGGTTTCGCTGAGCGATTTCATAGGACATGATTTGCTCACCAATTTACAAAAATTCCAATCATATGCATTCCAGGGAAAATCCGGCAACTTCCGGGTTTAAGGTTTTTACTTAGGTTTGCCCCATGATCTCTCCCCAGAGCATACAGCAGGTTGTCAGCCGGATAGATATCGTGGAGATCATCGGTTCCTTCGTGAAGCTCAAGAAAAGAGGCTCCAATTACATCGGGCTCTGTCCCTTTCATGAGGAGCGAACCCCCTCCTTTATGGTCTCGCCCACCAAGGAAATTTACAAGTGTTTTGGTTGCGGGAAAAGTGGCAACGCGATCGGCTTCCTGATGGACCACGAGAAATATTCCTATGTGGAGGCGATCCGGTGGCTGGCCGCCCGTTATAACGTGGAGCTGGAGGAAACTCAGACCAGTCCGGAAGTCCGGCTCCAGCAGCAGGTTGCCGAGAGCCTGTTCATCATCAACAACTTCGCCCGGGAATTCTTTTCAAAGGCCCTGAATGAAACAGATGAAGGGCGGAGCATCGGCCTGGGTTATTTCAGGGAAAGGGGGTTTACCGGGGAAACCATTTCGAAATTTCAGCTTGGATACGCCCCGGAATCCTCCTCTGCATTCACTTCTGCCGCACTGAGGGCCGGCTACAAGCTGGAATACCTCCTGAAAACCGGCCTGGTGGTCATGCGCCAGGACCAACCCGCCGACAATTACCGGGGGCGGGTGATTTTCCCGGTACATAACCAGAGCGGAAAGGTCATCGGATTCGGGGCCAGGATCCTGAAAGCCAATGACCGGGCCCCCAAATACATCAATACACCGGAAAATGAGCTCTACATCAAAAGCAGGCTTCTTTATGGCACTTATTTCGCCCGGCAGGCCATCGACCGCCAGGATGAATGCCTCCTCGTGGAAGGCTACACTGACGTGATTTCCCTCCACCAGTCCGGGATTGAAAATGCGGTAGCATCCGGGGGCACTTCATTGACCCCGGACCAGCTCCGCCTGATCCGGAAATTCACGGGCAACCTCACCATCCTCTATGACGGGGATCCTGCAGGAATCAAGGCAGCCCTGCGCGGACTGGATCTGGCCCTGGAGGAAGGACTGTCCGTGAAACTGGCCCTGATCCCGGATCAGGAGGATCCGGACAGTTATGTCCGCAAGGTCGGAGCGGCGGCTTTCCGGGAATTCATAGCCAGGGAAAAAAAGGACTTTATCGTTTTCACGCTCCAGGTTTCACTCCTGGAGGCCGGAAATGATCCCCGGAAAAAGTCCCAGCTGGTCAACCAGATCGCCGCCACCATTGCCCGGATCAGCAAGCTGGAGGATTTTACGCGGCAGCAGGATTATATTCATCAGTGCAGCCAGATGCTGGGAATCGACGAAAACGGCCTGGTCGCCCTGGTGAACCGGTATATCCGGGAGAAGGTTCGCAAGGAGCAGCAAATCCCGGAAGCGGAAGCCAGGCAGCTGGAAGAGGACGCCACCGGAGACAGCCATCCTTCAGACGACCTTACAGACCTGGTGCTGCGGGGAGACGAAATGCAGGAGGAGGGCCTGGTCCGGGTTCTGCTTGAATATGGCCAAATGGATTGGGAGGAAGGGAAAAAGGTGGCAGACCATATTTTTGAGGCCGAAATCGATTTCGACCTGCTTGAAAGTCAGATGGCCAAAAGAATCATCGAACAATACCGTACCCTTTATCTGAACCAGGTCTTCCCGGACGCCAAAACCTTCGTATACCATGAAGACCCCGAAATCAGCGGGTATTCGATCCATGCCCTGGAATTTCCCTACGAAGTGAGCCCCAACTGGAAGGTAAAATTTGAATTGGAAATACCAACCCGGAGTGAGATGTACCGCCAGGATGTCCAGTCCGTCCTCATCTGGCTTTCGCTTGCCAAAATCAAAAAACTGATTGCGGAAAACCAAAAGGAGTGGAACCAGGCCGGAAGCTATGAGGATCAGGTGGCCCTGATGCAACTCCATACCCACCTCAAGAAAATGGAAAAGGAACTCACCGAGAAGCTGGGTACCGTGATCTATAAGTAAGACGATGCCTGGCAGGTTTCATCCGAATATTTAAATTCTTAATGGTCAAATATCAGCCCCCTGCCAGCGGTCAATGGACCCGGCTGGGAAGCAGGTAAAGGGTAAGATGTAACCTGCAAATCATTGCCAAATCAATAAATTGCCGGTGACCAGATCCCCCATTTTTTCAGCCGGTATCCTGCTGAAACCAGCAGCACTCCAAGGCCATACCGCAGGCTCCTTTTGAAATTGATGCTTGATGCTTCGCTGAAATATTTCGTCGGGCAGGTAACTTCCCCGATCTCGTACCCCTTCATGAATATCTGGCAAAGGACCTGGTTATCGAAAATGAAATCATCGCTGTTCCGTTCAAAGTGAATTTCTCGAAGGACCCGGGCAGAATAGGCCCGGTAACCGGTATGGTATTCGCTCAGTTTTTGCCCGATCAGCAGATTTTGGACCAGGGTGAGCAACCGGTTGGATACATATTTGTAGAGCGGCATTCCCCCCTTCAGGGCTCCTTTTCCCAGGATTCTCGAGCCCAGGACCACCGGGAATACCCCATGGGCGATCATGCCGGACATGGCGGTGATCAGCAGGGGGGTGTACTGGTAATCGGGATGAAGCATGATGACGATGTCAGCCTCCAGCTCAAGGGCCATGGCATAACAACTTTTCTGATTCCCTCCATAGCCCCTGTTCCTGGGATGGCGGATGATATGGCGGATTCCAAGCCTTTTTCCAACAGCTACCGTATCATCCTGGCTGGCATCGTCCACCAGGACCACTTCATCGACCACATCGCCCGGAATTTCCAGGAAAGTTTTTTCCAGGGTTGCTGAAGCATTATAGGCTGGAAGGACAACTACGATCTTCTGACCGTTCAGCATGGAAGGTTTTGGTGCCAAAGGTATTAATTATGGCCCACCCCCCTGATTTGGCCATGAGCACAATTAATTATTCCGTCGCCCGTTCTTTACCAGACCAGCGGACCCGCACCGCAGGCATGGCTGCATTCCCCGGCAGCAATATCCCGCGCCGGACCCCCCGGAGACGGCGAAGCCTCAGTTTGATCCAGGGCCGTCGAAAATTCAGGGGTGACTCCCGTCCGGATTACTATTTAAGCAGTATTTTTGCAACCAGGAATGCTTAAGCGATCAAATCATTACATTTAATTGGAATGGCATTGATTCAACCAGGTCAAAATCGGCATCCCAAGGCGCTATTTCTGGTTCAAAACCCCGGCAAATTTACCAGGCCTGCATTCCGGTCCGGGTATCCTGCATGCTCCCTTTCCTTGATGCTCCGTCCGGCGATCCTGCTGATCCTGTTGCTGTTTTGGGCCCGCTGGTCCTTCGGCCAGGATACCACGGCGAATAAGGCAGCCAGCCAGGAAGTCATCCAGATCCACACCAATGACACCACGATCCAGAAACTTTATGACCAGGTTGAAAAGATCAATACGAACGATAAAGAAAATTCCATCGCCATCCAGGGACTGATGCAGGGCAAAGAGATGGATAATCTGACCAAATACCAGCTGGTCAAAAGCAACATCATCAATGCTTCGGAAACCTACTACCTCCTCAACAAGAAAATAACAGATTTGCGATCCAGGACCACCAGCAACAGTCTGGACGTGTTCATCACCTCCCTCAATAACCCGGAAAGCAAGGAGCTTGGCTTTTCCTTTTCTGAAAGGGTAATCGACCTGGTGAAAACGGTCATATTACAGGGAAAGGCTGAAAAGAGCGAAAGGGCATCCAAGCTGGTTGACGCTACCAATAACATTATTAACAGCCCCATCTTCAAAAGCTTCACCGCGCTCACCCCGCCCCTGGGAATCGCAAGTGCCCTGATGACCTTTTTCCGGAGCGCGAGCCTCAACAACAAAATGATCGATGAAAAGAACCTGGAAAAGTTCGAGCAGGACCTCAATAAATACGTAGTTTATTACACCGCTCTCAATGAAGGCAATCAGAAGTTCCAGTACGGCCTGAATTTCAACAAGGACCAACTCACCTCCCTTCATGAGGACCTCTATAACCATATCCTGTTCACAGCCAGTGCCCTGAAATTCAACCTCCCCGTGCGCAGGGATACCGAATCGGTAGGGGAAACCCTGAACCGGTTCTTTTTCACCTTCAACAAGGAATCAGCGCAAGACTTCTTCGCCAAGCTGGAAAAGGAGTATACCATTGCGGGAACGGGAAAAATCGATTACGAACGTTTGCTCAGGGAAAACGGCAACCTCAAGGAGGTCAACAACCAGCTGGAAGACCTGGTCCTTCAGACCAAACAGTTCGAAAATCTGTACAACCAATATTTCACCCTGATCGATACCTATTATGGCCAGGTGATCAATTCCCTTCAGATCGCTGCTAACAATGGTTTGGCTGACAAGAACCTGATTGCGCAGAAACAGGCTGAATTCAAGGCCCTGAAAGAGGAAGCGGAACAGGATATCCGGGCATCCATCAATATTGATGAGCTCAGGAACAACACCGATATGATCAAATACCGGTACAAGATCTTCTGACCGGAGAAACCAGAATCTGCGACTCCCTCCCCAGCAATTTGAATGCTCCCGATCCTTCTTCTCCCCAGGGCCCGATTGCCATAAATGCCGGATTTCCCCTGCGGACAGAAACTTCGGGAGTTTGCAGTAAAAACGGTTGAATTCCGGATTTGTCGGGCTTCGGCCCAGGAAATCGGGCACCCGGATCTCCTAATCCCGGTCCCGGCGGTGGCGGCGGAAAAGCGGGACTTTGTTCTCGCTTCCCGAAAGGAGGCGGGTGATGTTTTTCTGGTGGGTGAGGATCACCATCAGGGCGATGGAAATGGCAAATAGCTTATAATACAGCTCCCGCTCCCTGAAGATGAAAACCAGCAGGAGCGGAAAGGCGATACTGGCTACGATCGAACTGAGGGATACATACCGGGTGAGGAAAAGCATCAGGAGGAACACAAAAACGCAACATAAAGCAACCAGGGGCTGAATGGCAAGCACCATTCCGAACAGGGTGGCAACCCCCTTCCCGCCCCGGAATTCAAACCAAATGGGAAAGATATGGCCCACGACAGCGGAAATTCCGAGCCCGATCTGGAAATTGATGAGCTGGGTGATGTGGTCCGGGCTCACATAAAAGGGAATCAGCAGGGCCAGCTGAACCGCCAGGATTCCCTTGAGCATATCCAGGATCATGACGAAAGTGCCGGCGGCGGGACCCAGAACCCGGAAGGTATTGGTCGCCCCGGCGTTTCCGCTCCCGTATTCCCGGATATCGATCCGGAAAAAATGCTTGCTTACCCAAACGGCATTGGAAACCGAACCGATCAGGTAGGCAATAAGAATCAACAGAACTTCAGACATGCAAAATTGAAATTTGCCGGTTTGCGGGCTTTTCCGGTATCCAAAGATAGCAATAATCGGGGAAAGTTCTGCCTTTGCGGGGAGGAATTTGAATGATACCTTCTGAATATCAGGCCCTTACAAATATCGGAAGAAATCAGCCCAACCAGGACAAACCTTCCCGGTATGGGGGCGGCCAGGCCTTTGGAGATACCAGGGCAGCCACAAGGAACTACATGGGGCCTTTTGGACCCCAGGGGTCAGGACAGGGTAACCAGTAACCGGTTCACCCGGTTTGCGGATTCCGGTCCGCAATTGCTTTTCATGCTCCGGTTATCACCGGTCCCGGTGGCTCTCCGGGGTGTCGGCGTGAGGTGCGGCATTCGTGTGGCCCTCCGGACGGGGCATCAGGGCTTTGCGGGAAAGCTTGAATTTGCCGGTCCTGGGATCAGTTCCAGTCAGCTTCACCTTGACCTTGTCTCCCTCGGCAAGGACCCCGTCAAGGTTCTCCAAACGTTTCCAGCTCACCTCAGAAATATGGATCAGGCCCTGTTTGCCTGGTAAAAATTCCACGAAGGCTCCGTAGGGCATGATGGATTTCACGGTTGCTTCATAAACATCCCCCACTTCAGGGACGGCCGTGATGCCCTTGATCCAGGCAACAGCCTTTTCCATCCCTTCCTTGTTCACGCAGAATATGCTCACCTCCCCGGTTTTTCCGACTTCTTCCACATTGATGGTGGTTCCTGTGATCCGCTGGATCTCCTGGATCACCTTTCCGCCCGGCCCGATCACGGCACCGATGAATTCCTTGTCGATGATGAGTTTTTCCATCCTTGGCGCATGCGGTTTGGGTTCCGGCCTGGCCTGGGGGAGGCACTGGTACATGGCATCAAGAATATGGAGCCTGCCTTTTCTGGCCTGTTCCAGGGCTTCCATCATGATTTCCATGCTGAGCCCATCTACCTTGATGTCCATCTGAACTCCGCAAATCCCGTCGCGGGTCCCCGTCACCTTGAAATCCATATCCCCGAGATGATCCTCATCCCCAAGGATATCCGTAAGAATGGCATACTTGCCATCCTTCCCGGAAACCAGTCCCATCGCAACGCCGGAAACATGCTTGCGAACCGGAACGCCTGCATCCATGAGCGCGAGGGAACCCGCGCATACGGTAGCCATGGAAGAAGAACCGTTGGATTCCAGGATATCGGAAACAATCCGGACCGTGTAGGCATAATCCTTTCCAGGCATCATTTGCCTGAGGGACCTCAGGGCCAGGTTACCATGGCCGACTTCGCGCCTGCCCGGGCCCCGCATGGGTTTCACCTCACCCGTTGAAAAGGGTGGGAAATTATAATGCAGAATGATTTTCGAATAAGTTGATGTAGCCGCATTCTCGATCAGCAGTTCATCATCCGGGGTACCCAGGGTCACGGTGGTGAGTGACTGGGTTTCGCCGCGGGTGAAAAGGGCGCAACCGTGGGGAGAAGGAAGCAGGTCCACTTCCATATTCAGGGGCCGGACCACGTCCAGGGCCCTTCCGTCCAGCCTGACCCGTTCTTCCAGCATCATTTGACGGGCGACCTCCTTCTGCAGGTCATGGAAATAATGGCCCACCAGGGGCTGGTCCTCTTCGGGAAGTTCCCCCAGGGTGGCGGTCAGCTCCTCCAGCAGGGCATCGAATCCCTCCGACCTGGAATGTTTGTCAAGGGCAGATTTGGCTATCCTGTAAACCTGGTCCCGGGCTTCTGAAATGACCTTTTGATTCAGCTCTTCATTGACATGAGGTTTCTCATAATCCCTTTTGGTTTTGGCTCCGACCTGATCCCGGAGCTCTTCCTGGGCCCGGACCTGATCCTTGACGGCCTCATGGGCGAACTGGATGGCCCGGACCAGGTCTTCCTCCCTGCATTCCTTGCTTTCTCCCTCCACCATCATGATGTTCTTGCCGGTTCCGGCCACGATAAAATCCATATCCGCATCGGCCATCTGGGTCCTGGAAGGATTGATCACCATTTTGCCATCCACCCTGCCCACCCGGACTTCAGAAATAATTTCCTGGATCGGAATGTCGGAAAGGGTCAGCGCTGCAGAGGCAGCAAGACAGGCAAGTGAATCCGGAAGCACCTCGGGATCAGAAGAGATCAGGGTGATGAGCACCTGAACGTCGCAAAGGTAATCGTCCGGAAAGAGTGGCCTCAGGGCCCGGTCCACAAGCCGGCAAATCAACACCTCATAGTCTGAAAGCCTCCCTTCCCTTTTGAAGAAGGATCCCGGAATGCGTCCGGCAGATCCGAACTTTTCCTGGTAATCCACAGAGAGAGGGAAAAAGCTTTGTCCCACTTTGGGTTCCCTGTTCGCGCAGACCGTGGCCAGCAAGACGCAGTTCCCCTGACGAACGGTTACTGAACCGTCAGCCTGACGGGCAAGTCTTCCTGTTTCAATCATGATATTCCTGCCATCACCCAGGTCGATGGTGGAGGAAAAAGGTTGTAGGCTCATATTTTAGGATTGTTGGAATGGGTGTGATGATATGGAAAGACCGGCCCAGCACGGGGCTTTGCCGCAATCTTCAGGGTAATGCGGGATTATTTCCTGATTCCAAGCTTGTCAATCAGTTCACGATATCCGGTAAGATCGGTTTTGGCCATATAGGAAAGCAGGCGCTTCCTTTGGCCGACCATTTGCATCAGTCCGCGGTTCGTGGAGAAATCCTTCTTGTTAACCTTGAGATGATCAGAAATACTGGTGATCTTTTCAGTAAGCAGGGCGATCTGGCCGGCAACCTTTCCGGTGTTCTTCGCATCCCCGGCATACTGCTTGAAAATATCCGCTTTTTTTTCGATCGTTAAATAAGGCATCTTTGGAAAATGATTTTAAGAAATTACGGTCTTTTTTTTCGCTGCGAAGGTAAGGCAAAAACCGGTATATTCAAAACGCGAATACCGCGAAATTGCTCCGGTTATAAATAATAGATTTCTCTAATAGGCATATTTTACGACCCCTCTGGCGGGCGCCTCCCCCTCCGGGTCTCAGGCTCATTAAAACGGATCGGTTATTATTGCAAAAAATTGCTTCCATTGGCTGAACCCCTGCGCTTTGCGATTTCAGGATGCGGCAGGATTTCCGTCCGCCACGCCCATGAGATCTCCACCGAGGGGGCCCTTGTCGGAGCCTGCGATCCCGACCCGGTCCGGCTCTCGGAATTTTGCCGCCAGTTTGGCTGCCCGGGTTACGGGAACCATAAAATGCTCCTCGAAAGCCAGAAGCCGGATGTCCTGGTCCTCTGCTGCCCCAACGGGTTGCATGCTCCCCAGGCCCTGGATGCCCTGGATATGGGTTCGCATATTCTTTGCGAGAAGCCCTTCGCACTGAGCTCCGGGGACTGCCTCAGGGTGATTCAAAAAGCCCGGGAGCTGGACAAAATGGTCCGGGTTGTCCAGTCCTACCGGTACCATCCTGCAGTAAAGGCGGTCCGTGAAGCCCTGGAGCGCGGAAGGCTGGGGAAAGTTTACAGTTTTCAGATGAACTGCCTCTGGAATCGGGATTCCCGCTATTATTCCAGCAGTTGGAAAGGCACCAGGTCCCTGGACGGCGGGATCCTTTTCACCCAGTTCAGCCATTTCCTGGATCTTGTTTACTGGTTTTTCGGAATGCCCCGGGTGGTCAGCGCCAGGAAAACCAATGCCGCGCACCTGGGGATTATCGAATTTGAGGACCAGGGGGATGCCCTCCTGGAATTTGGAGGCGGCATTTGCGGGAGTCTCCATTATTCGATCAATGCCTACCGGACCAACCTGGAAGGATCCCTGACCCTCCTGGGAGAAAGGGGAACCATAAAACTCGGAGGGGCTTTTTGCGGGGATCTGGAATACCAGCAACTGGAGGGGGCTCCGCTTGAGGCTGCCCCCCTGGATCCTGCGCAGGCCTCGCACCACGACCTGGTCTACCGGGATTTTATCCAGGCCTGGCGGTCTGGAAACCGGGATCTTTCCCAGGCCCGGGACAGCATGAACACCGTGGAGCTGATTGAAAAAATCTACCAGGCAGGGAGCGAGCTGGTTTGACCTCCCGACGCCACCGGCTGCCAACAACCTCAAACGAGATGCTCATTTATCTTCCCAAACCGGGTCCCAGGAGCCGCTACGTGATGGAACTGGTTTTCGCGGAAACCTGGGGATTGCCCCTGGAGTGGACCGGGGATCCTGCCCGATACCTTGCCCATACAGGTCCAAAACTGGCCTATGCCAGTTCCCCGCCCCCCGGCCCCCTGGGCCTGGTCGCCTGCGGTTTCCTGGAGGAGGAGGGGGTCCGCCCGGTACATCCGGCCTGCATTCGGGTCGGGGGAATTCCGGCCCTGTTTCCGGTGACCGGGTCCCCCCTGCCATTCGATGTTTTTGCTGCCATATTTTTTATGGTCTCCAGGTATGAGGAATACCTGGTCTTCAGTCCGGATGCCCATGGCCGTTTTCCGGCTGTGCAAAGCCTGGCCTGGAAACAGGGATTCCTCACCATCCCGGTGGTCAACCGTTGGATCGAATTGCTCCGGGGGGTCATATCCCAAAATTTTCCCGACCTGGAATTCAGGGAGTCCGTGTTCCGCCCCGTTTTGACCTACGATATCGATTCCGCCTATGCCTTTCTGGGACGGTCCGCCGCAAGGACGGTAGGCGCCGGCCTTTCGGACCTGGTCCATGGAAGGGTTCGCCGGGTCATAGAGCGGGTCAGGGTCCTTCGGGGATTACAGGATGATCCGTCGGACACCTATGGGATGATCGTGGGAAGCCGGGGGGCGGTCCGCGGGGAAAAGATATTTTTCTTTCCGGCCGCGGACCGGGGTCCCCAGGACCGGAATCTATCGATAAACCATCCTCTGGTGGCCGGCCTGGCCAGAAGGCTTTCCCAATGGGGAAGGACCGGCCTCCACCCTTCCTACCGGTCCAACAGTGACCCGGAAAAGATCCGGATCGAAAAGAACAGGCTGGAAAAAGTTCTGGGCCAGCCGGTAACCATCAGCCGGCAACATTTCCTCAGGTTCCGCCTGCCGGACACCTTCAGGGCCCTGTTGTCCTGCGGGATCCGGGAGGAATATTCCATGGGATTTGCGGACCAGCCGGGTTTCCGGGCCGGAACCTGCCAGCCTTTTTATTTTTATGATCTGGGTAGGGAACAAAAGACCGCCCTGAGAATCTTCCCGATTACCTTTATGGATGGGACCTTCCGGGATTATCTTCATAGGGATCCCGCCGCTTCCTGGGAAACCATCAAAGCCCTGATCCTGGAGACCCAAAAATCAAACGGCATTTTTATGAGCATCTGGCATAATAGTTCCCTCAGCGACCGGGGAGACTGGAATGGCTGGAAAGAACTCCATGACCGGATCGTCCGGGAATTCCAAACTTCCTGATGAACCTGATGCATATCATAGGGGCCAGGCCCCAGTTTGTCAAGCTGGCGGCATTGTCCCGCCAGATCCGGATGGAAAAGGAAATCCGGGAAACCATCCTTCATACCGGCCAGCACTGGTCCCGGGAAATGTCCGGGGTTTTTTTCAGGGAGCTGGAACTGCCGGAACCGGATTTCAACCTGGAGGTTCATGGCCTCTCCCATGGCGCGATGACCGGAAGGATGATCCAGGGCATTGAAAAAGTGCTACAGGACCATCCTGCCGACCTGGTCCTGATCTATGGGGACACCAACTCCACCCTGGCCGGCGCTGTTGCGGTATCGAAGCTCCGGATTCCCATGGTTCATGTGGAAGCAGGGCTCCGCAGCAGGGACATGACCATGCCGGAGGAGATCAACCGGGTGGTTGCGGACCGGGTCAGTGACCTGCTTTTTTGCCCCACTGCCGGTTCCGTCGACAACCTGATCCGGGAAGGTTACGATTCCGCCAAAATCCTGCTTACCGGAGACCTGATGTGGGATGCCCTGGTCCACTATGCACCCCGGCTTCCAGCCGGGAAGCGGGAGGACCTGCCCGGAGAATTCATCCTCGCCACCGTCCACCGCCAGGAGAACCTGGAGGATGCAGCCCGTCTTTGCGCATGGGTCGGGGCCTTGAGCCGGCTGGACCAGGAAATTCCGGTGGTGCTGGTCGCGCATCCGAGGACCGAAAAAAAGATCCGGGAATCGGGGATCAGGGTCCCGTTCCTGACGGAGGGTGCAGCCGGTCCCCTGGAGATGCTCCGGATGGTCCGCGATTCCCGGATGGTCTGCACCGACAGCGGGGGATTGCAGAAGGAAGCTTATTATTTCAGGAAGCCCTGCATCACCCTGAGGGACCGGACCGAATGGACGGAACTGGAAGCCTGCGGGTGCAATATCCCGGCCGGAACCTGCGCGGATTCAGTATGGTCGGCCTTCCTTCGTTTCCGGGAAAACAGGGGCTCCTATGACCAGCCCTTCTATGGCGAGGGGAATGCCGCCCTGAAAATGGTGGAGGCCCTGAACCGCTTCTCCCGTTCAATCCCGTCATGACCCATGGCCCGAAAGATCATCATTTGTGTCATCAACGATCTGGAAACGGACCAGCGGGTGCACAAGACGGCCATGACCTGCGTGGAATCCGGCCTGGAAACCACCCTGGTTGGAAGATTCACGCGCCGAAGCCGGACCCTGGACCCGAGGCCCTACCAAACCATCCGGTTCAAACTCTGGTTTGAAAGAAGCGTCCTGTTTTATGCCCATTATAATATCCGGCTCTTCTTCTTCCTGGTGGCTCATCCGGCGCACCTGCTGATGGCCAATGATCTGGATACCCTTCCTGCGGTCTGGCTGGCCTCCCGGTTTACCCGGGCAAAAGTCCTTTACGACAGCCATGAATATTTCCTGGAAACGCCTGAATTAAAAAACAGGCCCCTGGTGCGCGGGATCTGGTCCCTTCTGGAAGGATTTATTTTCCCGAAACTGAACCATATATTCACGGTGAACCGATCCATCGCAAAGATTTACACGGACCGGTACCATAAGGAGGTTAAGGTGATGCGCAACCTCCCCTACCTCCATCCTCCCGGATTTTCCGGGAACGAAATGGAGATCCCGCTCCCGGCCGACGGCCACCTGCTCATCTACCAGGGAGCAGGAATCAATCGGGACCGGGGCGCTGAGGAACTGGTCGGGGCGATGTCCAGGTTATCTCCGGGAGCATTTTTCCTGCTCATTGTCGGATCCGGGGACATCTTTGATTCCCTCCGCGGGATGGCCAGGGGGCTGGGACTGGAAGACCGGATCCGTTTCATTGACAGGTTGCCCTTTGCACAGCTTTCCGCCCTGACCCGAAAATGCGGTCTGGGGATCACCCTGGATAAGGATACCAATCTGAATTACCGGTTCAGCCTGCCCAACAAGCTTTTCGATTATATCCATGCGGGCCTGCCCGTCCTGGCCAGCAACCTTCCCGAAGTGGCCGCAATTGTCCGGGATTACCAGGTCGGCCTCTGTATTGCCGAGGTGACTCCGCAAGCAATCGCGGCAGGTATCCGGGAAATTTTCAGGGATCCGCAGCGGTACCGGAATTGGAAAATCAATGCAGCAGCTGCCTCCCGCGACCTTTGCTGGGAAAAGGAAAGCAGGGTGCTTTCAGGGGAACTTTCCCTGCTGGACCCGGACCAGAAAAAAATCAGGAAAAATAATCTTTAGAAACTGTCAGGCGAAGGAAACGGTGGCATTGTCCACCACCTTTCCCTGTTCAGTCCTGAGCACCCGGGAGGGGAATTTCTGAAGGACAATATAGTCATGGGTGGCCATGATCACCGAGGTACCGTAATCCCTGGCGATCTGGAAGAGGAGCTGCATGATGTCATCAGAAGTTTCCGGATCCAGGTTTCCCGTAGGCTCATCAGCAAGGATCAACTTGGGTGAATTGAGCATGGCCCTGGCGATATCCACCCTTTGCTGCTCTCCCCCGGAAAGCTCGAAAGGCATCTTGAATCCCTTGGTCTTCAGGCCCACTTTGTCCAGGACATCGTTAATCTTTTCCTCCATCCGCTCCTTGTCCTTCCATCCCGTGGACCGGAGGACGAATCCGAGGTTTTCATGGACATTGCGATCGGTCAGGAGCTGGAAATCCTGAAAAACCACACCCAGGTTCCTCCTCAGGTAAGGGACCGTCTTCCAGGTGATCTGGCTGAGGTCAAAACCCACCACCCTGCCCTCCCCTTCCCGGAGGGGAAGGTCCCCATAAAGGGTCCTGAGCAGGCTGGATTTTCCCGTACCGGTCTTTCCCACCAGGTAAACAAATTCCCCTTTGCTTACAGCCAGGTTCACGTTGCCCAGGATCAGGGCATTGCTTTGATAGATATTGACATTCCTGAGTTCGGCGATGGGACTTTCAGCCATGGGATTCCCGGTTGGTATTTTCAAAATTACAATATTTCAGGGCAACCTTCCGGGCAACGGGAGGGCCTCCCGGATTCCTTTCATCCTTTTCTCCCCGGGGCCACCGCCCGGATCAAAACCGTATTTCCCCGAAATCCCCCCGGAGCATCAACCGGTATCCGGATTGCGGAAGCACTTTGCCGATGATCCGGGCCCCGATCTGATATTTTTCCGCGATATGGGTGACCCTTTCGGCGATGGAAGGATCCAGGAACAGCTCCATTCGGTGTCCCATGTTGAATACCTGGTACATTTCCCTCCAGTCCGAGCCGGAACAGGCGCGGATCATCCTGAAGACCGGGGGCGGATCGAATAGGTTATCCTTCAGGATGCTCACGGAATCCGGCATAAAATGGAGGCATTTGGTCTGGCCTCCTCCGGTGCAATGGACCAGTCCATGGATCTTTTCCCTGCCGGATTCCAGGATTTCCTTCAGGACCGGGGCATAGGTCCGGGTCGGGGAAAGCAGGAGTTTTCCCGTATCCAGGGGGGTTTCGTTGGCGTCGGTGACCCGGTAAGGGCCGCAATAAGCCAGCTTTTCATCCATGGCCGGATCGGCGGTTTCAGGAAACCGCTTCCAGTAATCATGATGTAACAGGTCGTGACGTGCCGAAGTCAGGCCGTTGCTGCCCATGCCGCTGTTATAATCCTGTTCATAGGTGGCCTTCCCGGAGGAGGAAAGACCCACAATGCAATCTCCTGCCCGGATTTTTTCATTGGTGATCACATCAGCCCGGGGCAGTCGGCAGGCCATGGTTCCATCCACGATGACGGTGCGGGCCAGGTCCCCGATGTCCGCCGTTTCTCCGCCCAGGTAGTGGATGGAAATCCCGAAAGCCCCCATCCTTTCGAAAAAATCCCGGCTGCCGTTGATGATTTCCCGGATCACCTCCCCCGGAATGATCCTTTTATTCCTGGCCAGGGAAGAGCTGAAGGCGAAACCGTCAACCGCACCTGCGCAAAAAAGATCGTCCAGGTTCATCACGATGGCATCCTGTGCGATGCCGCGCCAGACCGAGAGATCCCCTGTTTCCTTCCAATACAGGTAGGCCAGCGCGGATTTGGTTCCCGCGCCGTCCGCATGCAGGATATTGACATGGTCCGGAGCGGAGCCCAGGTAATCCGGGAAAATCCGGCAAAATGCTTTGGGAAATAATCCTTTGTCCAGGGTGCTCACGGCCTGGTGCACTTCCTCCTTTCCGGAAGAAGCGCCCCGCCCTGCATACCGCTCAGAATCCAATGGTGCTCTGTTTAGGGTGCTAATTTAGGCCATAAGGGGCAAAGGCCGGGTCATTCGTGGGCGGTCAGATCCGACCTGGAGCGGACCACCAGTCCTACAGGAAGAACGGTCCGGCCAAAAATTTCGTTGAGCAGGTTGGCAGCGGCCGTATAAATGGCGGAGGCCCCGCAAACTATGCCTTCAAAGCCTGCCACCTTACCCACCCAGGTGACGGAACTGAATTCCCCGGCCGCCAGCAGGATGAACAGGATCAAAAGGGTGATGAATACGATCTGGAGGGCCACGCTGATCCGGAAAGTTCCGATCCAGAGGATCCCCGTGAACAATCCCCAGAGCACGAAATAGGCCCCCATGCTGGAATGGGAGACCGCGGAGGCCCAGCCCATTTTGGGAAGCACGAGCAAAACCACCAGGCTCAGCCAGAAAAAACCAAAGGATAGGAATGCGGTGAACCCGAAACTGTTATTTTTCCGGGATTCCATGATTCCGGCAATGACCTGGGCAATGCCCCCGTAACAGATTCCCATGGCCAGGATCATGGAATCCAGGGGAATCAGCCTGGCATTGGAGAGATTGAGCAGAACCGTGGTTACACCGAAACCGAAAAGGCCCAGGGGTGAGGGGTTGGCCGTCTGGTCCCGGATGATGATTTCAGAGGCAGGAGTCATGGAAAAAAATTTAGGAAGGTTCGATCATTACCGGCCAAGATATAAACTTTAGACCCGATTTTACAGCCCCCTTCCGGCCAGGCAAATCCGGACAATAATCTATTTTTGCTGGCCTTCAAAGGGCCACATTCATGCAGGTGCACCGGGACATTGGAAATTTACCCGCCTTCCCCAGGGCGGTGGTGACCATCGGAACCTTCGACGGCGTGCATCTCGGCCATCGCCAGATCCTCCGGCAAATGAAGGAGAAAGCCTCCGCACAGGCCGGGGAAACCGTAATCATCACTTTCGATCCCCATCCCCGGGAAGTGCTCCGTCCCGCTCCCGACCAGCCCGGCATGCTCACCACCCTGGAAGAAAAAATCAGCCTGCTGGCTGACCAGGGCATGGATCACCTGGTCGTTTTGCCCTTCACTCCTGAATTTTCCCTGCTCAGCCCGGAGGCGTTCATCCGGGATTTCCTGGTGAAACGGTTTCATCCCC
>JANWKA010000031.1 GCA_025451655.1 Chitinophagaceae bacterium
ATTTGCTCGTACTCCCGATCGGGCAGCAGGCATTTTCGACCCAGACCCATTCCTTTGACCTGCTCGCCTGGCAGGCTTCCCTGCCCGTGGTGCTTGCGGTGGGTTCCTTCGATTTCATCCTGGACCCAGCCTGGATTCTTCCCGAGAATGTGATTGACAATTCCGGAAACAATACGGGTGAAGGAAAATCCCTCTTCTATCTGACAGCCGGGGTTACCTATACTTTCTGAATGGGGAAATGAGGCGGGAGGTCCGGATCAATCGGCCGGTTCTTCCCTTTGTCCGGCAAGCAGGTACAATACGGCCATGCGGATGGCAACCCCGTTTTCAACCTGCTGCAGGATGATGGAGTTTCCTGAGTCCGCAACGTCGGAATTCAGTTCGACTCCCCGGTTGATGGGTCCTGGATGCATGATCACAATCTCTTTCCCCAGGCTTTCCAGGATGGCCCTGGTCACGCCATAAGCCTGGCTGTATTCCCTGAGGGAAGAGAACACCGGCATATTCTGCCGTTCCAGCTGGATCCGGAGGATGTTGGCTACGTCGCACCAGGCAAGCGCTTCCCGAAGATCATAGGATACCCGGATACCGAATGCTTCCCCGATATATTTCGGGATCAGGGTCGGGGGCCCGGCCACCATCACCTCCGCGCCCATTTTCTGCAGGCAATAGATACCGGACAAGGCGACCCTGGAATGCATGATATCCCCGATGATGGCCACTTTTTTCCCCTCCACTTTCCCCAGTCTTTCCCGGATGGAAAAGGCATCCAGCAGGGCCTGGGTGGGATGCTCATTGATCCCATCCCCAGCATTGACAATGGCAGCCTGGATATGGCCGGCCAGGAAATGGGGGGCTCCCACCGCCGAATGGCGCATGACCACCATGTCCACTTTCATGGCCAGGATATTGTTCACCGTATCGATCAGGGTTTCTCCCTTCCTGACCGAAGAGGCGGAAGCGGTGAAATTGATTACGTCAGCGCTCAGCCTTCTTTCGGCCAGCTCAAAGGAGATGCGGGTCCTGGTGGAATTTTCGAAGAAAACGTTAACGATGGTGGTGTCCCGGAGCGTGGGCACCTTCTTGATGGGTCTTTTAAGTATTTCCTTGAAATTGTCTGCCGTCTGGAAAATAAGGTCAATGTCCTGTCTGGTGAGGTCTCTGATTCCCAGTAGGTGTTTGACGGAAAGCGGCATGCCGGGGACCAAAGGTACACAGAAAATCCGGAACAGCCGGGCATTCGCCGGGATCATGGAATCCCGGGAAGGGGCTCAGTCGATCAGGACCACCTCCTCCTTTCCATCGCGATCTTTCCAGAATACCCTGACTTTCTGGGATATAATGGAATCGATGCTTTTCCCGGTGTAATCCGGTTGAATGGGTAATTCCCGGCTGAACCTCCGGTCGATCAGAACCAGCAGTTCCACCTGAACAGGCCTTCCGAAATCCAGCATCGCGTCCAGGGCGGAGCGAATTGTCCTGCCCGTATAAAGGACATCGTCCACCAGGACCACCTTCTTATTTTCTATGGAAAAATCAATATGAGTCTGGTTGGGGATATGGAGCGCTTCCCCTTTGTTGAAATCGTCGCGGTAGAAGGTGATGTCCAGTTTGCCGTAAGGGATCCGGATCCCCGGTATGAGGTGCGTGAGCCTGGAATGGATCCGGTCCGACAGGAAGACGCCCCGGGGTTGCAATCCGATCAGAACGGTATCGGTGAACTGGAGATGGTTCTCGATCAGCTGATGACATAAACGGTCCAGGGTGATGGAAAGCCTGGATTCGGAAAGGATCGTTTTCAAATTCCGGTGGATTGGTGGGTTTTCCCTATCTGGCGAATTCCGCACGAATGACATTGAGCGCCCCTCCTGCCCTGAACCAATCAATCTGCTGGGCATTATAGGTGTGGTTGACCTCAAAGCTATGGGAAGAGCCATCCTTGTGGTGCAAAACTACGGTCAGGGGATCCCCCGGGGCGAACTGTTTTAATCCGGTGATGTCAATGGTGTCATCTTCCAGGATCTTGTCGTAATCCCCCTTATCGGCAAAAGTGAGGGCCAGCATGCCCTGCTTTTTGAGGTTGGTCTCATGGATCCTCGCGAAGGAACGGGCCAGGATGGCCCGGACCCCCAGGTGTCTCGGTTCCATCGCAGCATGCTCCCGGGAAGATCCTTCCCCGTAATTTTCATCTCCCACCACGACGCTGCCCTGGTGGGCGGCCTTATAGGCCCGCTGCACTTTGGGCACGCTTTCATATGCTCCAGTCAGCGCGTTCTTTACGGAATCGGTCCTGTCGTTGAAGGCATTGACGGCACCGATCAGCAGGTTATCAGAAATATGATCCAGGTGCCCGCGGTATCTAAGCCAGGAACCCGCCATGGAAATATGGTCGGTAGTGCACTTGCCCTTCGCTTTGATCAACAGCCTGAGCCCGGTCAGGTCGGTTCCTTCCCAGGCGGGGAAGGGCTCCAGGCGCTGCAATCGTTCGGAGTTCCCGGGGATGATCACCTCGATCCGGTTCCCATCCTTTGCCGGAGCGTGGTACCCGGGATCATCTACCGCGAATCCTTTTTTGGGGAGCTGGTCACCGGCCGGGGGATCCAGCCGGACCGGGTTGCCTTCCGAATTGGTGAGGCTGTCCCGGAGCGGGTTGAAGCTGAGGCTTCCCCCGAAAGCCATGGCCGTGACCAGCTCCGGTGAGGCGACAAAAGCATGGGTGGAGGCCAGTCCGTCATTGCGCTTGGCGAAATTCCGGTTGAAGGAGGTCAGGATGGTGTTTTTGCGTTTCGGATCATCGATATGTCTGGCCCACTGTCCAATGCAGGGCCCGCAGGCGTTGGCAAGAACAAGGCCCCCCACCGCCTCGAAATCTTTCAGCATGCCATCCCTTTCAATGGTGAAACGGACCTGCTCCGAACCGGGGGTAATGGTGAAGCCCGATTTGGCCTTCAGGTGCTTTTGAGCCGCTTGCCGGGCGATTGAAGCCGACCTGGAAATATCCTCATAGGATGAATTGGTGCAGGACCCGATCAGGGCCACTTCAATCTGGTCGGGCCAGCCGTTTTCCTTTACGGCCTGGGCGAATCTGGAAATGGGCCAGGCCAGATCCGGGGTGTAGGGTCCATTGATATGGGGCTCCAGCTGGTCCAGATCAATCTCGATCACCTGATCAAAATATTTTCCGGGATCGGCGGCAATTTCCGGATCCGGGCGCAGCCCATCCCGGATGCCGGCGGCGAGATCTGCGACTGGTTTTCTTCCGGTGGCCTCCAGGTAAACCTGCATGGCCTGATCAAAACCGAAAAGGCTGCATGTTGCTCCGATCTCCGCACCCATATTACAGATCGTGCCCTTTCCCGTGGCGCTGATGGATTCTGCTCCGGGACCGAAATACTCCAGGATGCTCCCGGTTCCCCCCTTTACGGTCAGGATCCCGGAGACCTTGAGGATGACATCTTTGGCGCTGGTCCAGCCACCCAGCTTTCCGGTCAGTTTCACCCCGATGATCTTCGGCATTTTAAGTTCCCAGGGAAGGCCAGCCATCACATCCACCGCATCCGCCCCTCCGACTCCGATCGCGACCATGCCGAGTCCCCCCGCATTGGGAGTATGGGAATCCGTTCCGACCATCATTCCACCCGGAAAGGCATAGTTTTCCAAAACCACCTGATGGATAATGCCCGCGCCCGGCTGCCAGAACCCGAGGCCATAACGGTTCGAAATGGAGGAAAGAAAATCATAGACCTCCCGGTTCACATCCAGCGCGGTGGCCAGATCCGCGGAGGCTCCGGTTTTGGCCTGGATGAGGTGGTCGCAATGCACCGTGGAGGGGACCGCAACCCGGTCCCTGCCGCAGGTCATGAACTGGAGCAGGGCCATCTGGGCGGTCGCGTCCTGCATGGCCACGCGGTCCGGCCGGAATTCCACGTAGGATTTGCCCCTCGGGAAGGCCTGGCCGGTCGAATGAAACAAATGGGAATAAAGGATTTTTTCGGTAAGGGTGAGGGGGTGTCCGAGGAGGCTGCGGGTTTTGTTGATCTTTCCGGGCAACTCTGCATACACCCTTTTGATCATTTCCAGGTCAAAAACCATTGCATGCGGATTATCAGGTAAGCAAGAGGTCCAAAGTTATCGAATTCCCGGCAATAAACCCGGGGAAGGCCCCGTGGCGGGCCTTCGCAGCCACCGGATGGCTCATCCCGCTGCTGTTGGATAAATTTCCGATTTCTTATAAATTTGGGGCATGAACCGGCTCAAGGACTTCGTGGAATGGAAAGCCTTCGGGGTTTGCACCGCGATCGGGGAAAAGTTGGGGATCGCCACCAGCCGGATCCGCATGTGGTTTATCTATATTTCCTTTCTGACCATTGGCTCCCCGGTCATAATTTATATGATCCTTGCCTTCTGGATGAATATCAAACGCTACGTGATGTCCGCCAAAAGAAATCCCCTCCGCTTTCTGGGATAGCCGGGATATCCCCGGCAACCGGATGATCCCCCACCTGTTTTTCCGCAAAAGCAGTCGAAGGGAGGAACCAGGACCTGGAATAACCGGGAATATATGCCCTGGAAAATAATGAGCCGGGCCGAACCAAACCCGGAAAGCGGATTTTGCCGTCTTTTCAATTGGGACCTAACAACAAATGCCCGATTTCCCGGATTCAAATATTTAAAAAATAAACTTCCATTTTGAACCAGCATGAATTTTTGCCATGGGGTCCAATTCCTAGGAAAGGCGGTTCGGTTTTGGTCTTTCTGGGGCTGGCGATCCTGGGCTTTTTGCAGAGCGGCACGGCCCAATCCGGTAGGGCCGGTTCCGGGGGACATTACTTCACCTCCTTCGACGGAACCCGGATCTATTATGAAACGGAAGGGAAGGGTCCTGCCGTGGTCCTGATCCACGGGTTCATGGGGACCGGTGCGGTCTGGAAAAAAATTGCGCTCTTCAGGGACCTTCGCCAGGCCGGTTTTCAACTCATCATTCCCGACCTGAGAGGAAACGGCCAATCAGACAAACCCCATGATGCTTCCGCATACCTCCATGATGCCGAAGCCCGGGACCTGATGGGGATCCTCAACCGGATGGGCATCCATCATTATCTTGTGGTGGGTTATTCCAGGGGTTCGATCATTGCGGCCCGCCTCATGGTCCTGGACCCCAGGGTGACCCGGGTGGTTTTGGGAGGAATGGGAACCGGATTCACAGATCCGCAATGGCCCCGGAGGAAACTTTTTTACCGGGCCCTGATGGGTGATTCCATCGCCAGCCTGGCTTCCATGGTCCGCTCTGTTCAACAGCAGGGTCTGGACCAGCGGGCTCTTGCCCTGCAGCAATTCGGGCAGCCTTCCACCAGTCCCGGGGAGCTGGCCGCCGTTCACCGGCCGGTCCTGGTGATCTGTGGTGACCAGGACCAGGATAACGGTTCCGGTCAGGCCCTTGCCGCCATGATCCCGAAAGCGCAATTCAGGACGGTTCCGGGGGATCACCCCGGGGCCATGCACAGTGCCGCTTTTTCAACAATAGTCGCAGCATTTCTGGAAGCTCCGGGAGCACCCTGAGGAAGTCCTGCTTTATTTGCGGATCATGAAGGCGTATCCGAAGGATACCGTAACATTACCGGTTTTGTATTTCCCGTATTGTCCCTGGTCCCGGTAGATCCCTTCCATTCCTTCGCTGATCCTCAGGTCGAGGATCAGCTGGCTTCTTCCCGATTCATAGCTCATTCCGCCGCCGCCAGTCAGGCCGAAATTAACGGAATTAATCCTTGTATAGATGTTCGAATTGGAGTTCAGCACGCCGGGGGAAAAAGGAGTTTCTCCCGGCTTGAGGACCGCCGGGTCCCTCCCTTCGGGATCCTCAAATAATCCTCCCTTCCCGCTGTTCACCTGCCTGGCGTCCACCAGGTAGCCGGTGAAGATGCCGCCTTCAAGAAAATACTTGACGTGATTTCCCCAGGTCAGCCTGGCCACAATGGGAACCTCCAGGTAGTGGAGTATGGTATGGCTGTCATAATTGGCATAAAGGGTGTCGGCAGGAGGAAAGTTCTTGAGGGAATTTCCATAAACCTGCTGGATGCCGGCGGAGATGCCCCCTTCCCCGCAATAATTCAGATCGGCCTGGAGGGTCAGCAGATTTTTAACCTTGAAGGAAAGGAAGATCCCGTAATAGGTATCCTGCCTGGACAACACGGTTTGTTGCTCCTGGGTAGCTCCCCGAAGATCGGGAAGGCTTAATCCCCCATGAATCCCGATCTGCTGGGCTTCCATGGGGCAAAAGGCCAGGGACAGGGACAGGGACAGTAACAAGTATCGGGAAAGTTGGTGGTTCATAGGAATGGGCTGGTCAGTGAGCGGGGAGGGTTCAGCAATCCCGGAGAGGACCCGCCAGGAAATCCCGGCACCACCAGCGCGGGTAAAATGCAACCCGGGAGGATTTATGGAAAATGGAGTTGGTCATGGAAATACAGCGGGAGCAAATATAAGGGGAATTCTGATGAAACCACCAAATTTTAATTGAGGGAAAGCAAGTTATATATTTCTTATTTGAACGCTTGATGGGGAATTGGCAATCAGGACCCCGGTCCGGAACCGGTAGACCCAATCCGGTCCCTGGGATGCAGGATTCGAAAATCCGAAAAAATCAGGGGGTGAAAGCGGGTCCCGGGCGGGCAAACCGGGCATCAGGTGCCTGGATTGGGATTTTTATATTCCAGCTGGAGGTTGTTATCGTCAGCCTCGACCATCCGGAAAGGCTGCTTGGAAGCGGTGGGCAGGGCATCCCACAATTGGGTGGTATTGCCCGAATAGACCACCTTGATCATCGCGCTTCCTCCCTTATATCCCATGGACACACCCTTCACCCCCCTGGCGGTCTGGATGCCTTGCTTGAAATGAGCCAGGTTGGCGTCCTCATAGGCAATATTTGGAATGAGGATGTTGATCGTATCCCTGCTTTTCCCCTTGCCGAAAAGGGATTTGATCTGGGCATACTCGCTTTTGATCGTATCCAGGCTGCTTCGGAAAGAGGCGCTGTCGCCCTTAGAATATTTTGCCCCGGGCTGGCTGGATTTGGCTGTTTTGGACTGGCCAAATCCATAGGAGGAGATCAGGGCGATACAGGAAAGGATGAAAAGTATTCTGGGCATCCGCATCATACAAAGCTTTGGGTCCTGGTTCGATTTTCCTTAAAGCAATTTCGATTTCAACTGAATGAATTCTTCCTCGGAGATCTTGTTTTGTTTGCGGAGCTCGATCAGGCGCTCCAGTTCGGCCACCCTCGAGGAAGCATCCCCCTGGCCTGGGCCGGAGGCAGTCGGCGCCGAAATATTCCTTTTCAGATCTTCCAGGGCCAGCTTGATGGTATCGGCGGGGTTGCGGTAAAACCATCCGGAGGCGAGGATGACCAGGGAGGCCGCAAGGGCGATCCATAGCCCGAAGCCATAGCCAGCCTGAACCAAACCGTAACCGCCTGAGGCTCCGGAAAGATTGCTCATGGCGATGCCCGTAAAAAGCAGCGCGATCACGCCAAGGGCCAGGGTGATGATCCAGGACCTGCTTCTGAGCGGATCCTTCCCCTCACCGGTCAGGGTCATGATCAGCGCACCGGCGAAGGCAAGAAACACCACAATCCCCGATCCGTGAAATCCGCTGGAACTCACCGAAAGGTTATTCCCGAATCCCCCCGCGGAAATGGTGTACCAGGGAAGAAATACGGAGATCAGCCCCGCCACCGCGGCGATGAGGATCATTTTTCGTTGCCTGTTGAGGATCTGAAAGTTCATAACAATAGGTTTAACTGTTTTAGAGACCATTCAAATTCCCCGGGCGCTCCGGACCAGCCTGAGGGTCAGGAAGGATCCTGATCCCGGTCCGGGGATAGGCCAGGAGCCAGGCCAACTCCAATGACCAGGAAATTCAATCGGGGCCATGATGATCAGGGCAATTCAGCTTCTTCAGGGCCCGCTGATCCAGGTTCTTCTCCGGTTCCCGTTTCCAAATTAACCCTCCTCCCCCTCACCGTCAACCTTCATTTATCCCCTGATCCTGGGCTATTTATTATTTGCCGGGAATTGGGAAAAAAATGGCAAAATTGAGCTACCTTCTTGCCCGGATACGGGGCACCAGGGGGCATCTCCTGCTTCCCCGCAATATAGCCTGTAACCCATGACCAGAGCCCTCCTCATTGATGACGAGCCGCATTGCCTGGACCGGCTTTCCGGATTGCTGGAGGCCCATTGCAGGGACTCCGTTCTGGTCTGCGGCAGGTCTACCACCGTGGAGGAAGGTTACCTGGCCATCCGGGCCCTGCGCCCGGACCTGGTTTTTCTGGACCTGCAGATCCAGGACCAGACCGGGTTTGACCTGCTCAACATGCTTCCGCGCATCGATTTCGAAGTCATTTTCACCACGGCCTATGAAAAATATGCCGTACAGGCCTTCCGGTTCAGCGCCATGGATTACCTGCTCAAACCGGTGGATCCCGGTGACCTGTTGCAGGCCGTCCTGAAAATGAATCAAAAAGCAGGGGCCGCTGCGATGTCCGGACAGTTCAGGGCCCTGTTCCATAACCTGGACCAGCTCCGGGGAGCGGCAAAAATCATCAGCGTGCCGACCGTGAAAGGATTTACGTTCGTGCCGGTGAGCGAGATCCTGCGCTGTCAGGCCCGGGGCAATTACACCATCCTTTTTCTGAAGGACCTCCGGAAATTCACGGTGGCCAGGACCCTGAAGCAGTTTGAGGAATTGCTTTCGGGCTATAACTTCTTCCGGGTGCACCAATCCCATCTCATCAACCTCGCCTATATGCGCAAATACCTTAAGGGGAATGGAGGAACAGTCTGGATGGAGGACCAGACCCAGATCGAAGTATCCACCAGGCGCAAGGAGGAATTTTTAAGAAGGGTGGCAGCCCTTTAAGCGGGGGAATCAGAGAAATCCCAGTTCCAGCCTGGCTTCCTCGCTCATCATTTCTTTATCCCAGGGGGGATCGAAGGTCAGGGTGACATCCACCTGGTTCACCCCCTCGATGGCCCGGACCTTTTGTTCCACCTCAAAGGGAAGCTCCCCTGCCGAAGGACAGGATGGAGCAGTCAGGGTCATAACGACCTCCACGTTCAGTTGCTCATCCACTTCCACCCGGTAGATCAATCCCAGTTCATAAATATTCACCGGGATCTCCGGGTCGAAAACCGTCTTGAGGACCTGGACCACCTGGTCCCGGATGGATTGGGTGTCCATAATTCAGGATTTTGGTAAAGTTTGTTCAGAGGCAAAGGCCATCGCATAAAATTTCATTTGCCTGACCATCGAGACCAGCCCGTTGGACCGGGTGGCGGAAAGGTGTTCCTTCAACCCGATCCGGTCGATGAAATAGAGATCCGCCTCCGCGATCCGGGCCGCAGGATGCCCGGAAAGGACCTTCACGACCATGCTGACCAGGCCCTTGGTGATGAGGGCATCGCTGTCGGCGGTAAACTTCACCAGTCCGTCCGCCAGTTCGGCGTGGAGCCAGACTTTCGCCTGGCAGCCCCGGATCAGGTTTTCCTCCCGCCGGTAGGCCTCTTCAATCACCGGAACTTCCTTTCCCAGCTGGATGATGTATTCATATTTTTCCATCCAGTCTCCAAACATTTCGAATTCCGAGATCAGCTCATCCTGGGTTTCATTGATGGTCATTTTAGTAGCTTCAGTTGAGCATGCTGATGGCCTTTTCCACCCCCTGGCACAGCCGGTCCACATCATTGAAATTATTGTAGAACGCCATGGAGGCCCGGACCGTTCCCGGAATCCCGTAAAAATCCATGAGGGGCTGGGTGCAATGGTGCCCGGTACGCACCGCGATCCCGGCCTGGTCCAGGATCACCCCCACGTCATAGGGATGCAGTTTCCCGATATTGAAGGAGATCACGCTGGCTTTCTGGGGGGCGGTGCCGTAAATTCTCAATCCGGGGATCCGGGAAAGTTTCCCGGTCGCATATGCCAGGAGCTGGCCCTCGCAAGCCAGGACGGAAGCAGGGTCCAGCCCCTGCAGGTAATCCAGGGCTGCCCCCAGGCCGATGGCTCCTGCGATATGCGGGGTCCCTGCCTCAAATTTATAGGGAAGGTCATTATAGGTGGTCTTATCGAAGGTCACGGTCCGGATCATATCCCCTCCGCCCTGCCAGGGGGGCATGGCATCCAGGAACTTTTCTTTTCCGTAGAGGACCCCGATTCCGGTTGGACCAAAGACCTTATGGCCGGAAAAAGCCAGAAAATCGCAATCCAGGTCCTGAACATCCGGGTGCAGGTGCTGGATGGACTGTGCCGCATCGACAAGGACCAGGGCCCCGGCCTGGTGTGCCCAGGCGATGATCTGCTTCACCGGGTTGATGGTACCCAGGGTATTGGATACCTGCGTAATGGCGAGGATCCCGGGCTTTTCCTCCAGCACCCTCCGGGCCGCCTCCAGGTCGAGATCACCCCGGTCCAGGATGGGAATGATTTTCAGGCGGGCCCCCGTTTCCTCACAGATCATCTGCCAGGGAACGATATTGGAATGATGCTCCATCGCCGTGATCAGTACGGTATCTTTTGGGGAGAGCCGGCTCCTCCCGAGGGAGGAGGCAACCAGGTTGATCCCCTCGGTGGTTCCCCGGGTGAATATGATTTCCTGGGGGCCGGCCGCATGAATGAAATGGGCAACGGTCCTGCGGGCGGCCTCATACGCATCCGTGGCTTCCTGGCTCAGGTGATGCACCCCGCGGTGAACGTTGCTGTTGATGGTGGTATAATATCGCTCCAGGGTCTGAAGCACGGAACGGGGTTTCTGGGAAGTCGCCCCGTTATCGAGGTAGACCAGCGGAAAACCGTTGACCTGGGTTTGAAGGATCGGAAAATCCATCCTGATCCTTTCCACATCCAGGGACCGGATAGCCGTTCCTGCGGTGGATTGCATAATCAGATTTTTTCGTCGATGAGCTTATTGATATATCGTTTCACGGGTTCCAGCCTGATTTTTTCGGTCAGGTCGTAGGCGAAGGCATGGACCAGCATGCTGCGGGCGGTTTGCTCGCCGATCCCCCGGGTCCTGAGATAAAATGCCGCTTCTTCGTCCAGCTGGCCGGTGGTGGACCCATGACTGCATTTGACGTCATCGGCGAAGATCTCCAGTTCCGGTTTGGAATTAATCGTGGCATTTTCCCCGATCAGGATATTGTTGTTTTGCTGGAAGGCATTGGTCTTCTGCGCCCCGGGCCGGACGAAGATCTTACCGCTGAACACCCCGGAGGACCGGTCTTTCAGTACACCCTTGTACCATTCGTTGCTGCGGGATCCTGCCTTGCGGTGATCGACGAAGGTATGGTTATCCACCAGCTGGTCCCCCGCGGTGAGATACAGGCCGTAAAGATGGGATTCTCCTCCCGGGGCGCCAATGGCGACATGGGTATTGTTGCGGATGAATTTTCCGTTGAGACAGTAGGTATGGTTGTTATACAGGGTCGAGGCATCCTGGAAAACCTGGGTGTGGTTGACCGTCGCCTCATGCTGGTTGCCGTTCTGGATCCGGAAATGATCGGCTGAGGCTCCCTCCAGAAGTACCATCTCGGTAGCGGAATTCACCAGGACATCCCCGCTGAGGTACAGCGGAACGAACTGTTCCACCAGGTTCAGGGAACTCCTGGGCTGAAGAACCAGCAGGTTCCGGTACTGGATCAAAAGCGGTGAAGAGCCGGTGGTGAGATGGAGCAAATGGACCGGTTTGGAGGGGGTGGTATTTCTGGCCACTTCCAGAAAAAGCCCGGAAGAAGCCATGGCCGTATTGAGGGCAGCAAAATGATTGTTGCCGGTCTCGATATACCGGCCAAAATGTTCCCGGAACTGCGGAAGTCCGCAAGCCGCTTCAAGCGGCAGGACCCTGAGGGAGCCTGCTTCCGGCAGGATGGAAAGTTCGGGATGCAGCACCCCGTTAACCAGGACAATCCTCCAGGCGTCCAGGCCCGGGATATCCAGCGCCTCGATGGAAGTAGCATTCAGGTGCACCCCGTTTTTTCCGGCAATCTGGTAAGGCGGCTGGAGGAAGGGAAGGATATTGGTGTATTTCCATTCCTCGTGCCGGGTGGTCGGAAATCCGAGCCTCATGAAATCCCCCCATGCCGACTGGCGCAGCTTTTGCCACTGCGCATCCTGCGCAACGGGGTGAAACAACTGGTCTTGGTCCTCCACCAGCTTCCGGTAGAGGGCCCCTGTATCGCTGGTCATCATGTTCTTGAAAATATTCAGGCTGCGGGAGCCGGTGCAGGGACCGGTCCATGTTCCGTCTTCAGCCAGTCATAACCCTTTTCTTCCAGCTCCAGGGCAAGTTCCTTTCCACCCGATTTGACAATCCTGCCATCATAAAGGACATGGACAAAATCCGGTATGATGTATTCCAGCAGGCGCTGGTAATGGGTGATGATTACGAATGCATTACCTGCAGATTTGAGCTTGTTCACCCCGCCTGCGACGATCTTGAGGGCATCGATATCCAGGCCGGAATCGGTTTCGTCCAGGATGGCCAGCCTCGGATCGAGCATGGCCAGCTGGAAAATTTCATTGCGCTTCTTTTCTCCTCCGGAAAAACCTTCATTGACCGAGCGGTTGGCCAGCTTGGCATCGAAATCCACGAGCTTCTGCTTTTCCCGGACCAGTTTCAAAAACTCCCTGGATTCCACCGGAGGAAGGCCCCGGTAAACCCGGATTTCGTTGAGGGCGGTCTTGAGGAAATTCACGTTGGAGACCCCCGGGATCTCCACGGGGTACTGGAATGCCATGAACACCCCGTCCCTGGCCCGGTCCTCCGGGGCCATCTGCAACAGGTCTTTCCCGAGGAAGTCGACTTCCCCGGACCGGACTTCAAATTGTTCCCGGCCTGCCAGCACGGATGCCAGGGTGCTTTTGCCCGAGCCGTTGGGGCCCATGATGGCATGGACCTCACCGGCCTTCACTTCCAGGCTGACCCCTTTGAGGATCTCCCTGGAACCAATGTTGACCTGAAGATTTCTGATCGAAAGCATTTGCAATCTCATGATATTTAAAAATTACTATAATGCTGTTTATCAATCCCTAACCGACGCTACCTTCCAGTGAAATGGCAAGCAGCTTCTGCGCCTCGACTGCAAATTCCATCGGCAACTGGTTGAGCACCTCCCGGGCATAGCCGTTGACAATAAGGGCCACCGCCTTTTCCGTATTGATCCCCCGCTGGTTGCAGTAGAAAATCTGGTCCTCCCCGATCTTGGAGGTGGTCGCCTCATGTTCCAGAGTGGCCGTGTTATTACGCGATTCGATATAGGGGAAGGTATGGGCTCCGCACTGGTCCCCGATGAGCAGGGAATCGCACTGGGTGAAATTGCGCGCATGGTCTGCATGGGCAGCCACCCGGACCAGGCCCCGGTAGCTGTTCTGCCCCCTTCCTGCTGAAATCCCTTTTGAAATGATCCGGCTCCTGGTATTTTTTCCCAGGTGGATCATCTTGGTGCCCGTATCGGCGATCTGGAAATTTTTGGTCAGCGCAACGGAATAGAATTCTCCTTCACTGAAGTCTCCCTTCAGAATCACGCCCGGGTATTTCCAGGTGATGGCCGAACCGGTTTCCACCTGGGTCCAGGAGATCTTGGCATGGTCCCCTCGGCAAATCCCCCGCTTGGTGACAAAATTGTAAATGCCTCCCTTCCCTTCCTTGTCGCCGGGATACCAGTTCTGGACTGTGGAATATTTGATCTCCGCATTTTCCAGGGCAATGAGCTCCACCACGGCGGCATGCAGCTGGTTTTCATCCCTGCGGGGGGCGGTGCAGCCTTCCAGGTAGCTCACATAGCTTCCCTTGTCTGCGATGATGAGGGTCCTTTCAAACTGACCCGTATTTTCCGCATTGATCCTGAAATAAGTGGATAGCTCCATGGGACAGCGCACCCCCGGAGGGATATAGACGAAGGATCCATCGGAAAATACCGCGGCGTTGAGCGCAGCGAAAACATTATCCGTGACAGGGACCACGGTACCCAGGTATTTACGCACCAGGTCGGGATGGGAACGGACTGCTTCTCCGAAGGAGCAGAAGATGATGCCCAATTCCCCCAGCTTGCTGCTGAAGGTGGTTGCCACCGAAACGCTGTCAAATACCGCATCCACTGCAACCCCGCTCAGCATTTTCTGCTCGGTCAGGGGGATGCCCAGTTTTTCAAAGGTGGCCACCAACTCCGGATCCACCTCGTTCAGGCTGTTCAGGTTCTTTTTCGCCCGCGGGGCCGCATAATAGGATATCTTTTGGAAATCAATCCGGGGTAACCTGAAATTCTGCCAGGCAGGCATCTCACAGGTCAGAAAATGGCGGTAGGCCTTCAGCCTCCATTCGAGGAGGAAGTCGGGTTCCTCCTTTTTCAGGGAAATGAACCGGATGGTCTCCTCATTGAGACCCACGGGGGCCCGGTCCATCTCGATGGAGGTACTGAACCCATATTCATATTCCCTTTGGGAAAGGTCTTCAAGTATTTCCTTATCCGTCTTCATTCAATTATTTCATTACCAATAACTTATTATTAAAATTAAATGCGTATTCCCATATCGTTCAGGGACCTACCGGAACTCCCTTCCGGCAGGTTGCAAATATCGGCAATCCTTTCGGCATCCTGGGGTCCAAACCGGAAAATATTGGACAGGACCGGGTATATTTTATGCCCATGAAACATACCGGTAACCAGGTCGTGCATTAACCAGGAGGAATCCGCAAAAAAGAATGCCTAAAGGGAGAAACTTTCCCCGCAACTGCAGGTCCGGGCCGCATTGGGATTATTGAAGAAAAGCCCTTTGCCGGAAAGGCCATCGCTATAATCCAACTCCGTCCCGAACAGGTAGAGCAGGTTCTTTTTGTTCACCACGACCCGGATTCCCCGGTCTTCAAAGATCTGGTCGCCATCGGTGAGGGCCTGGTCGAAGTTCAGCTGGTACTCGAGCCCCGAGCAACCCCCGCTTTTCACCCCGACCCGGACAAAATCATTCTGGGCCCTTCCTTCCTTTTTCCTCAGCAGGTCAATATACTCCCTGGCCTTTTCGGATACCGTGATCATACTGCAAATTTCGGGAATTTCCTCCAGATGGCCTACCCGGGGATCAGGGATGGAGCCCATGGTACATGGGAACTAACATGCCGGTGACACCCCGGGAGGCATCGCTGACCAAAAATGCAATGAGTTCGGCAATTTCTTCAGGGGGAGTCCACAGCTCCGGATCCTTGCCCGGCATGGCCCTCAGGTTGGCCTCCGTCCTGATGACTGCGGGAAGGATGCAATTGGCCCGGATTCCATAGGGCCTTCCCTCTTCCGCTGCATTCAGGGTGAGTGCGACCACGGCTGCCTTGCTCGCTGCATAGGCGGGATTTCCGGAAGCTGG
>JANWKA010000032.1 GCA_025451655.1 Chitinophagaceae bacterium
GCCCATCCGGCCCAATACCAGGACTGGATCCGGACCAATACATTCGAACAAAAACAACCCGGATATTTCGGGGCCTACCTGAAAATCCGTACCGGGGACCTTTCGTCTGACAAGGCCCGGATCCTGGCGGATTTTGTCCGGGCATTCGCTGCAGATGACCTGAGGGTTACCGTCAACCAGGGGCTGTTGCTGAAATACCTCAAACCCGGAACCCTCCCCTATCTCTACAGCATCCTGGAGGAATTGGGATTTGCGGAACCCGGATTCGACAGCACGGCAGATATCACCACCTGCCCCGGTACAGACACCTGCAACCTGGGGATCTCCAACAGCACTGAAGTGGCCCGCCAGCTGGAAGGGCTGATTACCCGGGAATTTCCCCAGCTTATTTTCCGCAGGGACCTCCAGATCAAGATCAGCGGATGCATGAACTCCTGCGGCCAGCATGCCATGGCCGCCATCGGGTTTCACGGGTCCTCCCTCAAAGCCCCTTCCGGCACCATCCCCGCCCTGCAGGTCATGCTGGCCGGGGGGACCCTGGGTGGCGGAAAGGGAAGAATCGCGGAAAAAGTGATCAAGATTCCGAGCAAAAGGGCTCCCGAAGCGGTGCGCCGGATCCTGGGGGATTATCTCGCCGGTGCCGACCCGAATGAAGATTTCCCCGCCTATTTCGACCGGCAGGGGAAGGATTATTTTTACCGCCTCCTCAAGCCCCTATCCGACCTGACCACGCTGGAATCCTCCGATTACATCGACTGGGGCCGGGATGAAAAATATGCTTCGGCTATCGGGGTCGGAGAATGCGCTGGGGTCATGATCGACCTGGTTGCCACCCTGATGGATGAGGCCGAAGAAAAACTGGACTGGTCCTTCCGTTCTATCCAGGAAGGGGTTTTTGCCGATGCGATCTACCATTCCTACACCGGGATGATCTGCACCGCCAAGGCCCTCCTGCTGGATCGGGAAATCTCCTGCAACACCCAGATCGGCATCCTGAAAGATTTCGATACCCATTTCTCTTCCTCCCATTTCGGGATCGAGGGAGGCCTTAAGGATGCGGTGCTTTCGATCAACACCCGGCCCCCTGACCCGGAATTTGCAGCATCCTACCTGGATATGGCCAGGAGATTCGTGGAAGCTGCAAGGAACTGGCGGGCCAGGGAAAGGACCAGGAACCAGGTGCTGGCTTAAAACGGAAATGAGGTCACCGATGAATCATGCTATGGAAAAGAAACTCATTCTGGTGGGGGCAGGTCCCGGAGATCCGGAGCTGATCACCCTGAGGGGAATAAGAGCCATCAGGGAAGCTCATGTGATCCTGTATGACGCCCTGGCCAATGCCCAGTTGCTGGATTATGCCCAGCCCGATGCGCTCAAGATCTTCGTGGGAAAAAGGAGGAAAAAAGCCGCTTACAGCCAGCAGGAGATCCACCGGCTCATCCTGCATTACACGGCCCATTTCGGGACGGTAGTCCGGTTGAAGGGAGGAGATCCCTTCGTTTTTGGAAGGGGGTATGAGGAAATGGATTTTGCCCGGAGCCAGGGCATCCCGGTTGAAATTGTCCCGGGTATTTCCAGCGCGATTGCCCTTCCAGCCCTGCAAAAGATTCCCCTGACGCTGCGGGGAATGGCGGAAAGTTTCTGGGTTGCCACCGCCACCGTGGCGGACGGCTCCCTTTCCGCTGACCTGATGCTCGCTGCACGTTCCACCGCCACGGTGATCATTCTGATGGGGCTCCATAAAATCCCCGAGATCACTTCTCTTTACAGGTTGCTGGGAAAGGGAAATCTTCCCGTCGGGGTTATAGAAAACGGATCCCTTCCCGGTGAAAGGTTGATCACTGGTACCATGGACACGATAGCAGACCAGATAGCGATTTCGGCCATCCAGCCCCCGGCCCTGATCATTGCCGGCCCTGTGGTGACCCTTCATGCTTCATGGAATGAGGTCAGGGAACCCCAAATCCAAACGGCTTAACCAACCCAAATGAACGAAGACCGGATCGCAAAGGAAGGTGCCATCCATGCCCCGGAGGAGGAGAAAACCCGGGGATCCAACCATTTGTTTCCGGTATTTCTGCGCCTCGACCGGCTTCGCGTGCTGGTGGTGGGAGGCGGGACGGTGGGCCTTGAAAAAGTCCGGTCCCTGCTGCGAAACTGCCCGGTGACCCGCATCACCCTGGTCGCTCCCGAAATAGATCCTGCCCTCAGGGCTCTTGCTGCGTCCATTCCCAGCCTTTCCCTGGAGACCCGGGCTTTCTCCGGCCAGGACCTGGACGAAAAAGACCTGGTGCTGGCCGCTACCGGACAGCCGGTGCTCAATGAGATCATAAGGGACCAGGCAAAAAAGGCAAGGATCCTGGTGAACGTGGCCGACACTCCGGACTTGTGCGATTTTTATCTCGGCTCCGTGGTGATCCGCGGGGAATTGAAGATCGGCATTTCCACCAATGGAAAATCTCCCACTGTCGCCAAAAGGATCCGGCAGGTTTTGGAAGAATCCATACCCGACGAAATGGACCAGGTCCTGGACCGGATCCAGGGGATCAGGTCCTCCCTCAGGGGGGATTTTTCCGAAAAGGTCCGCAGGCTGAACCAGATCACTTCCGTCCTGGTGGAAAAAACCGGGCCGGTGTCGCCCGAAAAGGCGGATCTGAAAAAGCTCATGCGTTTTCTGGGTTATGCTGGGCTCTGCCTGGCGGTGATGACAGCGGGATATTTTTTGATCGGGTGGGTCTTATCCCCGGAAGGAATGCATTTCTGGGGCCGGGCGGGTCGCGCCCTGGGCCCCGATATCTGGTATTTCATCGCCGGGGGTTTTGTAGCCAAGCTGGTTGACGGAACCCTGGGCCTGGGATACGGGTCCATCTCCACCGCTTACCTGCTTTCCTTCGGAATTCTCCCGGCCCAGGTCTCCAAAAGCGTCCACCTTTCTGAAATTTTCACCAGCGGCAGCTCGGGGTTCATGCATCTCAGGTACCGCAATGTGAACAGGAAGCTATTTCGAAAAATGGTGATCCCGGGCGTCATTGGAGCCATCGCCGGAGCCTTCCTGATCATCTGGCTGGAAGGATCCGTAAAAATCATCCGCCCGGTAATCGCCCTCTACACGCTGGTCCTGGGCATCAATATCATCCTGAAAGGGCTCCGGGTGAAATCCAAACGCAACCCGGTCAAAAAAGTCGGCTTGCTTGCGGTGGTTGGCGGTTTTCTGGATGCGGTCGCCGGCGGGGGGTGGGGAACCCTGGTGACTTCTACCCTGATGGCGAGTGGAAGGGATCCGGTCTATGTGGTGGGATCCGTGAACCTGGCCCGCTTTTATGTGGCCCTTGCGGGATCCATCACCTTCATTACCCTGCTGGGAATATCCCACTGGCAGGTCGTGGTCGGGCTTTTGGCCGGAGGAGCCGTCGCTTCGCCCATTGCCGCGGTGTTGACCCGAAGGTTGAAAAGCAGGAGACTGCTGTTAATCGCCGGCCTCATCGTTGTGGTGCTGAGCCTGCGGGTCATCCTGAAAATAGTTTAAAAGCCATGGAAGATAATTCCCAAAAGCGGCTTGCTGAACTGGTTCAGCAAACCCGGAGTCTGGATCCCCGGGAGGCCCTGTCATGGCTTGCCACACGCTTTCCCGGAAAAACCGTTTTTTCCTCCAGCCTGGGAATGGAAGACCAGGCGATTACCCACCTGATCTGGGAAAACGATATTCCGGTGGATATTTTCACCCTGGACACCGGAAGGCTATTCCAGGAAACCTACAGCCTGATGGAAAGGATGTTCGACCGGTATGGAAAAAGGATCCGGGTTTGTTTTCCGGATGCCGGACAGGTGCAGGAACTGGTGAATGAAAAGGGCCCGGATTGTTTTTATGAATCGGTTGAAAACAGGAAGGCCTGCTGTGGCATCCGCAAGGTGGCTCCCCTGGGTCTGGCGCTGAAGGGCATGGATTGCTGGGTCACCGGGATCCGTGCAGGCCAGTCCGGCCTCCGCTCGGCAACACCCAGGGTGGAATGGGACTCCGCCCGGGGGCTGGTGAAATTTCATCCTTTGCTTAATTGGTCCCTGGAGGAGGTCCGGGCTTACCTGTCCGAAAACCAGATTCCCTATAATCCGCTCCACGACCGGGGATTTGTCAGCATCGGGTGCGCCCCCTGCACCCGGGCCCTGAAACCCGGGGAAGACGAGCGGGCGGGGCGATGGTGGTGGGAAAACAACGATTCCAAAGAATGCGGTCTGCATGTCCCTGCCTCCCGGGAGGGGCAGCCCGCCCTAACTGCAAACCATGAATAAAAAGGATAACGACTACCTGGACCAACTGGAATCCGAGTCGATCCACATCCTTCGGGAGGTGGCCGGCCAGTTTGAACGTCCTGCCTTGCTGTTTTCAGGGGGGAAGGATTCCATCACGATGACGCGGATCGCCCAGAAAGCCTTCCGTCCCGGGAAATTTCCCTTCCCGCTGGTCCATATCGACACGGGTCATAATTTCCCGGAAGTGATCGCTTTCAGGGACCAGCTGGTCCAAAGCCTCGGGGAAAGGCTGGTGGTTCGCAGGGTAGAGGACACCATGCGGGAAAAGAACCTGAAACCACCGGTTGGAAAACTGGGGAGCCGCAATGCCCTTCAAACCTATACCCTGCTGGACGCCATCGAGGAATTCCGGTTCGATGCCTGCATCGGGGGCGCCCGCAGGGATGAGGAAAAAGCCCGGGCCAAGGAAAGAATAGTCTCCGTCCGGGATGAATTCGGCCAATGGGAACCCAAACTCCAGAGGCCGGAACTCTGGAACCTTTATAATGGAAGGATCCATAAAGGGGAGAATGTCCGGGTTTTTCCGATCAGCAACTGGACCGAACTGGATATCTGGAATTATATCCGCAGGGAAAGGATCGACCTTCCCCGGATTTATTTTGCCCACAGGCGCCGTTGCCTGGTTTACAAAGGGCAGCTGGTGGCCGCATCCGGACATATCATCAATGACCCCTCCGATGAATTTGTGGAGCGGTCGGTCCGGTTCCGCACCGTAGGGGACATGAACTGCACGGCCGCGGTGGAATCCACGGCCTCCACGGTGGAGGAGATCATCCGGGAAATCTCCCTTTCCCGGATCAGCGAAAGAGGAGAAACCCGGATCGATGACAGGACCTCCGAAGCCGCGATGGAAGACCGGAAAAAAGGAGGGTATTTTTAAATCATCTTATGGACCTACTCAGATTCATTACGGCAGGAAGCGTCGATGACGGGAAAAGCACCCTGATCGGGAGGCTTTTATTCGACAGCAAATCCATTCTCAGCGATCAGCTTCAGGCGATCCGCCGCCAGTCCCGGAAGGACTCCGCTCTTGAAATCGACCTGGCCCTCCTGACAGATGGCCTGAGGGCAGAAAGAGAGCAGGGCATTACCATCGATGTGGCTTATAAATACTTTTCCACCACCAAAAGGAAGTTCATTATCGCCGATGCCCCCGGTCATATCCAGTACACCCGAAATATGGTCACGGGGGCATCCACAGCCAATCTGGCGCTCATCCTGATCGATGCCCGCAACGGCATCGTGGAGCAAACCCGCCGGCATTCCATTCTCGCCTCCCTGCTGGGGATCCCCCATATTGTGGTATGCGTAAACAAGATGGATCTGGTGGATTTTTCGGAAGACCGCTTTTACGAAATTGTGAACCGTTACCAGGCCATCGCCGGGAAACTCGGCCTGAATGACGTCTATTATGTGCCGGTCAGCGCGAGGCTTGGAGACCATATAGTCGATAGGTCAGTCCACATGCCCTGGTTTACAGGCAAGCCCCTGCTCCCCTACCTGGAGGACCTTCCCCTTTCCAGCGATATCAATCTGGAAATCGCCCGGATGCCGGTCCAGTACGTGATCCGTCCCCAGTCCGGGGATTTGCATGATTACCGGGGATATGCCGGCAAGATCATCAGTGGCTCCTTCCACCAAGGGGAGGCAGTCCGGATCTTTCCCGGAGGAGAGGAAACAACGATCAGCAGTATCGAAACCTTTGACGGAGTCCTGGACCAGGCTTTCGCCCCCCAATCGGTCATCATGCACCTGACCGGTGACCTGGGGGTGGGCAGGGGGGATTTGATTGTTCCCCGCGACCAACCCGTTCATTTCGGTCAGGATATTCAGGCCACCCTCTGCTGGATGGACACTGCACCCCTGAAGGAGGGGGACCGCCTGCTTTTGCAGCATAACAGCAGCCGGATTCGCTGCTCCATCCGGGAAATCCCCTACCTGATTGATGTGGGTAGCCTGGAGCACCTGCCGGCAAAGGGCCCGATCGGTCTCAACGAAATCTTCTGCGCCACCCTGCATACCGCCCAACCCATGGCCTGGGACCGGTACCGGGACAACCGGGCCAATGGGGGATTTATCCTCATCGATGAGCACTCCAACCTTACGGTTGGAGCCGGGATGATCCAGTGAATTCCTAATGTAAACCGATCCGCACGCTGTCCGTAATAGCCCCCTGGGAGAAACGGACCTGGTAGTCCCCCGGGGGAATCCCGGTTCCGAATAATAGTTCCTGCCTTCCCCTCGGATATATCTGGCGGTCGACCAGGCTTCCGAATAATTTCCCCTTGCTGTACAGGCTGATGGAAACGGGAATGATATCTTCGGCGAAAAAGTTCAGGATATATTGGTTCAGTGAAGGCGATTTGATCAGGTCCAGCCTCCCCGAGGCCCTGTCCTCCACTGCCAGGTAAAACCCGGGGCGGTACTGGGGGAAATCAATATCTGCCCTGGCCATGCCGACCAGGATCTCAGGAATGGACATGAACAGTTTCCAGGGTAACCCGGTGCGGTAATTTTCAATCATAACGGGGATTGGCCCCTCATCAATGGCCAGGTACTGCCGGGAGAACCAATGGTCTTTCAGGTCGTAGGCGTCGTAAAACCCACAGGGGCCCCAGAGCCGGGACCCCAGGGAATCGAACATGAACCGGAGGGCCTGCATGGAATAATAGGGCGTATAGGGAAATGCCGCCAGGGAGGCCGATGGGGTGATGGTGCCGTTATCATGATCCGGTGCATGGGCAGCATAGCCCTGCTGCTGGTCAGAGGCCGTGAGCCCCCAGTTACCCGGACCATAACCATATCCTGCTGGAGCATGGTAGAGGCAGTAATCGTGGTTGATCAGGGTCTGGATGACGTTATGTTGCCAATAATTGATATAGGGATCCTGCATCAGCCTCGGATCGAGTCCCAGAAAGGAATATTGGGTGAAGAACAGGGGCCCTCCGTAAGGGAAGCCCACTTTCAGGGAGTATCCCAGATATTTGTTGCCGTTGAGGAAATGATCACTTTTCACCCAGGTATTCTGGTAAACGGAAGAATCAATGGGATGGGTGGGAGAAGACAGGGCAAGGATATAGGTAATCAGGCATTCATTGAAGCCCCGGATCGGGAAGTCCATGGCCCATCCCTTCCGGGGAGACCAGTGCCAGAACAGGGTGTCCGTGTGGCCCCGGGTGTACCAGGCCCAGTCCACTGAAAGCCAGAGCCGGTCGATTTGCCTGCGCAGCAGGGTTTCCCGATCCCCGGAACCGTCGAAGAATTGGCGGGCGATCAGCAGGCCGTTGACCAGGTAGGAGGTTTCAACGAGGTCTCCCCCATCATCATTCGGGCTGAAGGGGATTGTTTTTCCGGTGGTGCCGTTCATCCAGTGGGACCAGGCTCCGTGGTACCGGTCGGCCATCTCCAGGAAACGGGTTATTTTCAGCAGGCGGGCAACGGCAGAATCCCGGTTGATCCATCCCCGGCTCACTCCCACCACAATGCAGCTGATCCCGAAACCGCTTCCCCCTGTGGTCACCGTATTGGGTGTGGCCGTCCGTTCGGGGGCAAGCCCACTGACCGGATGGGCAGAATCCCAGAAATACCGGATGGTCTGGTGCTGGATGGTATCCAGGAGCTGTTGATCGGTCCATACGGAATGGGGTTGGCTGGAGGCTTGGGATACCCCGTTGGGTTTGCAGGTAGCAAAAAGGAAAAGGCCGGAAAGGATCAGGCCGAACCACGCTGTATTCCGGATCATGATAAAATTGGAATGAAGATGAGGGGGAATTGAATTTTCGGAATCCCAGGAAGCAATCCGGGATCAGGGTCAGGTCAAAACCGGACTCCCTGAAAAAGAAATCGGGTTAAGGCCCGGGAAAGAACCTGCCGGTCCCGGTATTGGCCCCATCCAACAGGCACATACATTCCTGGAAGGAACCGATGTACCTGTTGTAACGGATGAGACCTTTTCCAACCACTAGGAAATTGAAGATTAGGACCAGAAATTACAACAAGTTCCGGAATTGGACAAAAAAATGGGGAGATCAGGGCCGCAAGGGCTGAAAGAAGGTAAAAAGGGGCAGCCGGGGAAGCCCCTTTGGGAAGCCGGGTTCAGTCGATCCTCCCGGAACCCAACCGTTGGGGATTGCCGGACCGGTAATAGCACATTATGGAAAGGGGCCCAACCTGGAACCGGTATTCAGCGGATTCCGTGACGGGTTTATTATCCTGGCCGATGAAAGCAAGGTCTTTCGGGGTCAGGGTGAATACGATGGTTTGGGTCTGGCCGGGGTCCAATTCCACCTTGCGAAAGGCCCGCAGCCTTTTGACTTCCGGAGTGACTGAGCCATAAAGGGCCCCGCTGTAAAGTTCAACGACCTCCTTTCCTTTTCTTGAGCCGGAGTTGGTCAGATCCACAGATACCGTGAAGGATTGGTTGCCCCGCAGGGTATCAGAACTCAACCGGAGACCAGAATAGGTGAACCGTGTATAGCTCAGCCCGAATCCGAACTCAAACTGGGGATGATATCCATCGATAGATCCCTGGTCGTCATCCTCTGCATATTTACGGTAATAATGGAACAGGGCGTTGGCATGGCGGGGGTAGGTGACCGGAAGCTTTCCGCTCGGGTTGATATCCCCGAAAAGGACGGAAGCCAGGGCATCTCCCCCTTCATTGCCCAGATAATAGGCCATCAGGATACCGCTCATTTGATCGGCAAACTGGGAAATGATTCTGGGTCTGCCTTCCGTCAATACGAGAATAACCGGTTTACCCGTCCCGGCCATGGCCCTGGCCAGGTCGATCTGGGCCTGGGGTAGGTCCAGGTCATCGATGTTGCCCGGGGTTTCCGCGTAGGAGCTTTCCCCCAGGCACAGGACCACGGCATCCACACCAGCTGCTGCCTGAACCGCGGAATCCAGGTCCAGGACCCGGTCGAAGGTGGCCCCCTGAACATAACTTACCCGGCTTTCCCCGATGCGCTGGCGGATCGCGGCCAGGATGGTGTGGTGGCCGCTGGCGAACTGGTCGTCACGCTCTCCCTGCCAGGTATAGGACCACCCTCCGTCCAGGGACCTCATGGTATTGGCAGCGGGGCCGGTGACCAGAATTTTCGCGCCTGGGGAAAGCGGCAACACCTGGTTTTCATTCCGGAGCAGGGTGATGGCTTCCCCGGCCGCCTGGAAGGCCACTTTACGGTGCGCCTCACTCCCGAAATCAGGGTAATCGGAGGGGTTGCCCACCGGATGATCGAAAAGCCCCAGGTCGTATTTCAGCTGGAGGATGCGGCGGACCGATTCGTCGATCCGGGATTCCGGAACCGCTCCTTTTTTCACCAGGTCCAGCAATTCATTATAGAAAGAAAAATCATAGGGAACCATGCTCATGTCGATCCCGGCCATTACGGCAATCCGGACCGCGTCTTCCTCCGTTGCTGCGACATGGTGGCGGTCATGGAGGTTTTTGATATCGGCCCAGTCGGTGACAACCAGCCCCTTGAAGCCCAGCTCCCCGCGCAACACATCGGTGAGCAGGTAGTGGCTGGCATGCACCGGGACGCCGTTGATTTCAGCCGAATTCACCATGACGGTCATGGCTCCGGCCTTAACCGCCGCAGCGAAATTGGGAAGGAAATACTGGCGCATGAACCGGTCCGGGATCCAGGCCGGGGTCCGGTCTTTTCCGGAAAGCGGATCACTGTATCCCAGGTAATGCTTCATGCATGCCGCCACATGGTATTTGTCCACCGGACCTGCCCCCTGATATCCCCGGATCAGGGCAACACCCATGGTGCTGCCCAGGAACGGATCCTCCCCAAGGGTTTCGTACATCCGGGGCCAGAGCGGGTTGACCCCGAGGTCCAGGACCGGTGAGAAGTTCCAGGGGATATAGGAAGCTCTGGTCTCATAGGCGGTAACCTCCCCCATCTGATGGGCCAGATCCGGATTCCAGGTTGCTGCCAGCCCGATCTCCTGGGGAAACAGGATGCTCCCCATGGTATAGGTCACCCCATGGATCGCGTCAATGCCATACAAAATGGGGATTTTGAGCCTCGTGTCCCGGGTTGCAACCTCCTGGATTTCCGAAATAATCTCATGCCAGTGGTCCCGGTCGAATCCATGGGCACCTACATTGAGGATGGAACCCACATGATACTGAAGAAGGGCTTGCCGAAGCATGGAAGTATCCAGTTGTTGCGGTTCCAGATCCTGGCCATTACCCCCTTTCGCCGATACCACGTCGAGGGTGACCTGGGTCATCTGGCCCACCTTTTCCTCCAGGGTCATTTTTTTAAGGAGGGCTTCCACAAACTGGCTTCCGGGGGAGGCCTTCCGGGAAACAGCCGGTTTTCCCAGGCGGGACAAGGGAATGGCGCTCAGGCATATCCCCGCGATCAGTAAAATGGAAAGGTTTTTTTTCATGGTAATGGGGAATCAAAGGTTAAAACGGCAAAGGTCCCGGGTTTCGGACAGGCCGATGGACAAGATAAGGGATCGGGAATTAAAATTTTTCTATTTGTTGATCCCCTGGCCCGGGATCAGTTCCGGAAAAAAAACATGAAATACACCGACCCCATGATGCACGCGAAACTGGCCAGGTAATTCCAGCGGATCTGTTCTTTCAGGTACAACACGGCAAATACGGCAAATACCGTCAGGGTGATCCCTTCCTGGATCATTTTGAGCTGGAATCCGTTGAATCCTTCCATGAATCCGATCCGGTTGGCGGGCACCTGGAAGCAATATTCCAGCAGGGCAATCCCCCAGCTGATGAGGACCACTTTCCATAGGGCGACCTGGACAAATTTGAGATGCCCGTACCAGGCGATGGTCATGAAGATGTTGGAGCAGAATAAGAGCAGTACCGTACGCATGTTGAAGGGATTGAATCATAAAATCACCCTCCATGCCCAGGGATGGGATTCCGGATTTTCAAGGGCCCGGCGGAGGTAAAAAAAAAAACCCGGTCAGCTGGTCGGGGATGGGAATATCCCGGGATCCAAAGGATGAGGGCTAGGGATGGAGGATCGAACCATAAAACTTCACCGCATCGCCATGAAGCTTTTCAATCGTTGATTTACTGATATAAACCATATGGCCCGCCTCATAATAGGTGATCTGGAGGTGCTGGCGCTGTTCGGGTTTCAGCTGCATATGGCTCACCACATATTCCGCGTTGAAGAAAGGAGTGGCCAGATCGAAATATCCGCAGACCACCCAGACATGGAGGTAGGGATTCTGGATCATGGCCTGGTGCATCGTTCCAGAAACGTCCAGGAACCGGTTTTCCACATTCTTGTAATCCCAGGGCCCCACGTCGGCCAGGGATTCATAATTGAGATCGGTTTTGAAGCCGAGCTCCCTGCGGACATAATCATTGAAAGTGGCCACGAAGACACCGCTGAGGTTGACGTCGCTGGGATCATAACGGGGATATTCTCCGACATCATCCAGGTCATTTCCGCTGAACCGGCTGTCGTATCTGCCGATCAGTTTGCCTTCTGAGCTCAGCAGCATCTTGAAGAACCGGTGGTCGGGCACCCTGAGGTTGGATTTGAGAATATAGTCCAGGGGAAGGCTGGTCAGGTCATGCATTCTTTGGGCGATGGAAAGTTTATCACTGGAATCCAGGTTGCCTCCCTGCAGCAGGGCGGTGGCATAGGCGCCTCCTGCAAATTCCTCCGCTTGGCTGGCGACTTCCTGGACCGTTTTGGCCTCCATTTCGGGACTGAGCTTCTTGTAGTACCAGGCGGTGGTCGCATAGGTCGGAAGGAAGAAGACATAGGGCCATTCATTTCCCTGGGTGAAATCAATCGTCTCGAAATTGAGGACGGATGAAACCAGGACGATGCCGTTCAGATACATGCTGTAACGGCTCTGCAGGAAGCCGGAAAGGCCTGCAGCCCGGGTTGTCCCGTAGCTTTCACCGAGGATGAACTTGGGGGAGCTCCAGCGGGCATATTTGGTGACCCAGAGCCGGATGAAATCTCCCACAGACTGAATATCCTCGTTATAGCCATGAAATTCGCTGGCGTTTTCCCCAGGGGCCGGCCGGCTGTAACCCGTGGATACCGGGTCGATGAACACCAGGTCTGTCTGGTCCAGCCAGGTATTCTGGTTCGTTACCAGGTGGTAAGGGGGTGCCGGAGCGATCCCCTTTTCATCCAGGGCAACCCGTTCAGGCCCTACGGCTCCCATATGGAGCCATACGGAGCTGGAGCCCGGGCCTCCGTTGAAGGTGAAAGTGACTGGCCTTACAGAAGGATCTTCCCCATCCTGGGTATAGGCGATGAAAAAGATGCGTGACTTGAGCTTTCCATCCTCATCCCGCATATAAAGGTAACCGGTGGTTGCGGTATAGGTGATGGTCTCACCGTGAACGGTGATGGTGTGATGGGTGATCACCGGAACCGAGGTGGAATCCAGGATTGCCTTTTGATGGCTTGCTGTGTCCGCCGGGTGGCTCATCCCCTGTTCCCTGCGCTGGGCGAAAAGGGAGATCGGGAGCACCATTAAGGCGGTAAGGAGTTGTCTTGGCTTCATGAATGCAGATTTGGGCCTAAATCTATTAAAAAAAAATTCCGGGAAGGGATTATATCCATGATCCGGCCCGGGGCAGGCCCAGGGATCGGAATCAGTTTTTGCCGGGTTTGCTGGCGGGCAGGATGATATGGAAAGTGGAACCCTTTCCTATCTGGCTTTTGACGAATATGCCCCCCCCGTGGTAGTTGACAATTTTTTGGCAGAGGGTCAGGCCGATTCCCGTTCCCGGGTATTCCGCCTGGCTATGGAGCCTCTGGAAGATGACGAAAATCTGGTCAGAATATTTCTTATCCAGCCCAATGCCATTATCCTGGACCTGGATTTCATAATATTCCAGTTTGCGGTTCAGGGAGGGGTGGATCGAATAACTCTTGCTGGGGAGTTTCCGGGATCTGATCAAGATCCTGGGAGGGATCTTGCCTCTGGAGAATTTCAGGGCGTTGCCGATCAGGTTGGTGAAAAGCTGTTCCATCTGGTTGGGTATGGCCCAAAGGGATGGCAGGCCGGAGGAACTGATGCGGGCCTTATGGCTTGCAATTTCCTGGTCCAGATCCTGGATCACTTCCGCGAGAATCTCATTGAGATTGGTGACCACAAACCGTTCCCTGCTTTGGGTGATCCGGGAAAGATCCAGCAAATCATCGATCAGGCGGGTCATCCTCTGGGAAGAAAGGGTGATTTTGGTTAGGAAATCGTGGATCTGGCCCGGGATCCGCTCCCCGTGCCGTTCCAGAATGATGCTTGCAAAGGTTTGCATTTTCCGAAGAGGCTCCTTCAGATCGTGGCTGGCCACAAAAGCAAATTGTTCCAGGTCCTGGTTGGAACGTTCCAGATCCAGGTTTGCCAGCTTCAGCAACCGGGTCCTTTCCTCGACTTTTTGTTCCAGGTCCTGATGCTGGACCTTCTGCTCATGGATTTCCACGGCGTTGCCGATGAAACCCAGGAAAGCGGTGCCGTTGAACGAGGGCTTGCCCAGAAGATGAATCCAACGGTATGGCCCGTCTGCCCTTTTCATCCTGTACTCCAGATCCAGGTCCGTTTTCTTATCCAGGGCGGTCGTAAAACTTTCCGCAACGCTGGCCTGATCGTCCGGATGGATCAGGTCTCTCCATCCCGATCCGGCTTCCTGTTCCGGTTTCCTGCCCGAGAAATCAAGCCAGGTTTTGTTGACAAAGGTGATGCCTCCATCCTTTCCCGCCACCCAGATCATCACCGGGGTGTTATCAGCCAGGTGGTGGAGCCAGGTTTGTCCTTCCAGTACCAGTTTCTCCCCCGCCCTCCGTTCGGTGATATCTTCCACTGCTACCAGGATCAATTGCTGGCTTGGGGACTTCCTGACCAGTTTACGGGCATTGAACAGGAGGATCTTCTGTCCGATCCCCGGGAAGCTGTGGGCGAACTCGAACCCCGAGAATTGTTTGTCATGGGCCTGAATCTCCATCAGCATGGCCCGCAGGACCGGAATATCCCAATTTCCGTTGCCCAGTTCATAGATCAATCTTCCTTCTGCAGTATCTTCGCTGAGCTGGAACATCTGGTAGAAGGACTGGTTCGCAGTTTTGAGTCGCAGGTCCCTGTCCAGGACAATGACTCCCGTCCGGATGGTCGAAAAGATCGCCTCGGTATATTCCTGGGATTCCACCAGCTGTTCATTCCGGAGCTGAAGTTCTGCATTGATGGTCATCAACTCCTCATTGGTGGATTCCATTTCTTCCTTGGAAGTTTCCAATTCCTCATTGATGCTTTGGAGCTCTTCGTTGCTGGAAATGATTTCTTCGTTGGCAGATTGAAGTTCCTGGGTTGAATTTTCCTGTTCCTCCAGGATGGCCCGCAAATTTTCCCTTGCCGTGTTGAGCTCCTCCTGGAGCATTCGGATCCTGCGGTCCCGGGACTGTGCGGAACGGAGGTCCAGGTGAACGGTGGCGGGTTCTTCCCGGAAAACCACCAGGTAATGGTGATTTCCCCCGTCCGGGTGAAGGGGGATGATTTCCAGGGTGACCTGTTTTTCCCCTCCATTGATCTTCAGCCCATGAATGGTTTTTTTTACCGGCTTCCGGGTCGTGCCTGCCTGATGGATTCCGGTCCTCAGTTCAAAGGCAAGGGCAGGCTGGGCCATCTTCATCAGGTTCAGACTGGCTTTCCCGGGCGCAGGTTCCAGGAAAGTAGCGGTCGCACCGCGAAACTGCAGGATTTCCAGGTCCTGGTTCACCACAACCGAGGCGGGGATGAAGCGGGAAAGAAGCATCTGGTCCACTTCCAGATCAGGGTCCTGAATCCTGGCGGACCTTTTCATTCCGGAAAGCCCTGTTAAGGGAGGCCTGGATCGGGTAGCATCGGAAAGCCGGCGATGAAGTTCCAGGGTTTGCTTTGCAGGCTCATTTTTGTTTCGGGTATAGATCTTAAATTTTTTGCCCCACCGGGAGAAAAATGGATTGAAAGCCCCTACGTTCTCTGATTTTCCCAGAACCAGCACTCCCCCCGGATTGAGGGAGTAATGAAAAATCCCGATGACTTTTTTCTGCAGAGAAGGCTCCAGATAGATGAGCAGGTTGCAACAGCTGACCAGGTCCAGCTTGGAGAATGGAGGGTCCTTAAACAGGTTGTGAGGTGCGAATATGCACATTTCCCGGACCGCCTTGACCACCCGGTAATGGTCTTTCTGGTGCGTAAAAAAACTCCGAAGCCGTTTCGGGCTGACTCCATGCAGGGCATTTGGTGAATAGATCCCGGTCCTTGCCCTGAGGATCGCCTGCTGGCTGAGGTCGGTGGCGAAAATCTGGATTTCATGGGGGAAGGCCTGATTTCCAAGCAGCTCGCTGCAGAGAATGGCCATTGAAAAGGCTTCCTCACCGGTGGAACAGGCCGGGATCCAAATCCGGATCGGTTCATTTCGCTTTTTGTTCCGGATGATTTGGGGAAGCACTTTCTTGTGAAGGAATTCTGACACTTCGGCATCCCTGAAGAAGGAGGTGACATAGATCAGCAGGTCCTGGCAAAGCTGGTCCAGTTCAGAATCCGTCTTGCGCAGGTAATCCAGGTACCTCGCAGAGGAATCGATCTGGTGCAGGAGCATCCGGCGCAAAATCCGGCGCCGGATGGTGGTCATTTTATACTGACTGAAATCCACCCCTCTTGCAGCATGAATTATTTTAAGGATTTCCTTTAATTCCCTTTCCGCCAGGGGCTCACCAGTTCCGGAATAGCTTACAACCCTGGAGAAGATATTTTTCTTACGGGAATACTTTTTCAATTCCCGGGTCATGGCCACCGGTGAAAGGATCCGGTCCACCACCCCCTCGGAAATTGCGGAATGGGGCATGCCGGAGAATTTGGCCGAATCATCCTGGGCCATGGTGATTCCTCCAGCCAATTTGATCGCTTTCAGACCCTGGGTCCCGTCATTGCCATTTCCTGAAAGGAGGATCCCGATGGAAAGGGGATGCTTTACCGCAAGGGAATTGAAAAACAGGTCCACCGGGTAATGGGGGTAGGGTTCGGTATCCCTCGGGTTTAATTTCAGAGTCCCGTCCGTTACGATCAGGTCCTTGCTGGGCGGGATGATATAGATCTCATTGGGGCGGATCCTGGTCCTCTGGTAGATTTCCTGGACCTTCATCCGGGACACTTTGGAAAGGATCTCGGCAAGCATGCTTTTCCGGTTCGGGTCCAGGTGCTGGATATAAACGAAGGCAAATCCGGTATCCGGTTCCATATTTTTAAAGAATTCCGAAACCGCTTCCAGCCCGCCTGCCGAGGCTCCGATCGCAACAAGGGTGAGGGGCCGGGTTTTTCCCGGAGACTTTGTTAGGGAAGGTCTGGATCTGGAAGGCATGGTGGCAAAGGGAAATGGGAAGTTACGATGTTTCAGGATGGGCTGGCCCCTAAGAGGCAGCCCGGTAATTGCCGGAGAAGATGGGGAAAATTTCGGGTTTTATCTGGGGAATTCCAAAGGACAGGAATCATAAATTAATGATATACAGGAAGGTGTGACATTTGTTGGATAAAGCCAGACCGGCTGGGGGCTAAAACGGGCTGGAATTCAATTATGGCAAGGTTTTCAAAAAGCTCGTTCAGGGGAGCGAGGAATGATTTTTTCCCTTGCATTCGGCTCCGATTTGCTATAAATTTGATTCCCTGGTTAGATTCAACCTGAAATGACGGAACCGATGGATTCCTGTAAAAGCATCCTGATTGTTGATGATGATCCGGATGACATTGAACTTTTTACTGATGCTGTTAAATACATCGACCGGACCTTCCGTTGTTTCAGCGCATCTACCGGCATCAAAGCCCTCCAGGGTCTTCGTAAATCATCCCATACCAAACCTGATTTTATTTTCGTGGATATGAATATGCCGGGAATGAATGGCCTCGAATTGCTTTCCGAACTTCGGAAGATGAAAAAACTTTCAGAAACCCCCATCGTCATCTATAGTACCACTTCCCGAAAAGAAGACCGGGAAAAAAGCCTCAAACTGGGCGCCGTTGGATTTTTCACCAAACCCATCCATTTCAGGGACATTTGCGACCAGATTCAGGAACTCCTCCAAAGCAATATCAGAGCAAGGTAACAAGGTCATTCCGGCGGGGGATTTTCCCTTTTGCCGGGGGATACATTCAGCCCCGGGCTCGCCAGGTGGACCAGTGATAAGGGATGCATTCAGGATTTACCTGGGTCTGGATCCGGTGGCCTGGAACTTCTGGTCCATCAAAATCCATTGGTCGGGGTCCAGTTTCACAGAATCCGGCTCCGCGGGGATAGACCATCCCCTGCGGGTGGCCCTGGACCGGATATCGAGGCGACGGACGATGGTATCCTGATGGCCATAATACAGGATCAGGTCCGGGTCAATCCGGAAGACAGGCCCAGCCTGCATTTGGTGAATGGAAAGGTCGAAACGGTGACCTCCCTTCCCCGTCTTCCAGGTCCAGGACAGGACCGGGTATCCTGATACATGGACCCATTGGCGGAAGAACCTTTTCAGGTTCTTATGGGATTCCTGTTCCATGCAGTGCCTGAAATCTTTGGTCCAGGCATTGCCATGCCGGTATTTCTCGTGATACAGCCGGAGCCCATCCCAGAAATCCTTTTCTCCCAGCCGGTGTTCCAGCATGCGCAGTACCAGGGCCCCTTTCTGGTAGGAATTCACGTTCAGCAGGTCATTGAGGCGGGTGATGGAGGGATCCACGAGGGGAGCATGCTCCTTGCGATCATAGGCAAAAACCATCTTTTTTTGGCGGGAAAGGATTTGGGCCAGACTGTCCTTTCCGAAAACAGATCCGGTATAAAAGTCCTCGAAAAATTCAGCAAAGCCTTCAGAAAGCCAGATCTGGGACCAATCCGCTTCAGAAACATCATCTCCGAACCATTGGTGGGCGATCTCATGGGCGATGGTGGCCTGGTTGGCCCTTTTGCCAGTCACCTCCTTTTCGGTATAAAAGATGCAGGAAGCGTTTTCCATCCCCCCGTACCGGGTGGTTGATTCCACATTGGCGCATTTTTCGAACGGAAAGGGCCCCAGGTATTTTTGGTAAAGGTTGAGGACTTTTCCTGCCACCGCAAAATCGTAATCCCCCTTCAGGCTGTCCCGGGGATATACCCAGGTTTCCACCGGTACCCCATAGGCATCCGGAAGATATTGTACCGAGAAGCGGGCCACACCGATCACCATGAGCTTGGTGGAAATGGGAACCGATTCTTTCCAACGGGTGATCGTTCTGCCCGAATCCCCCCGCAGGATGCTTTCCAGCCTTCCATTGGATACCACCCGATAGGTGGAGGGAGCCTCAACTTCAAAATCCACGGTGGCTTTCCGGGAAGGATGATCCAGAACCGGAAGCCAGTCATGGGCCCGGTCCGGCCAGTTGTCGCCGAAAAAAGTACGGTCCCCGAATTTATTGCGGGAGATGATCAGCCCGTCAGAGGGAATCCCGGAGTATGAAATTTCCACCCTGATGCTATCTCCCTTCGGGTGGAGCCGGTCCAGCCGGATGGTCAGCCTTTCCCTGGCCTGGAAAAAGGACAACTCCTTTTCCCCGAGGCGTACTGAATGAACCACCATGCCCTTTCCGGTCGCGGTATCCAGGCCATCCAGGTCCAGGGAGATCTCCCGGACTCCGCGGCCCAGGAGTTTGAAATCCACCCCGGCGATTGCCTGGATCCGGTTCGTGGAGTCTGAAAGGAGGATCCGGAAACGGTAATGGAACGGTTTCCATTCCCTGGGTCCTGGATCGGAATCGGCCCGGGCCAGGGCCGGAACCAGGAGGATCAGAAAAATCAGCTTCCTTGGTCTGGACATAAGATACTCCAGGGTTTGTAACGGGGATTCAGAGGCCGTGGTCCCTTCAGGATCCTTCCCCGGCCCGGCAAACCGGAAAATGGTGTACCGGGAAGTTACAGGAACGGGCGATGAAACAAAGGTCGTGGGCCTGGGCGTGCAGGGCAATGGCCTTTTTGATCGAGTCCGGGTCCCTGACCACCACTTCGGGATGCAGGATGACTTCAATGAACCTGCCGGACCCATCGGCCTCTTCCACCAGGGTCCCGGCCGGTTTGTCCAGGTACTGGTCGACCACGATCCCCGCATTGGCGCAAAGATGCAGGTACCAAAGCATATGACAGCCGGAAAGCGATGCGACCAGGAGTTGTTCCGGATTATAGCGGGCAGCACTGCCCATGAAAACTGGGTCTGAAGAGCAGGGGATTTCCGGCCTCCCTTCTGCCCCGATCAAATGATCCCGGCTGTATCCGGAATAATTCAGGGTGCCTTTCCCCTGGTTTCCGGTCCATACCAGATGAACCTTGAAGGAATGCGCTTTTGCCATAGCCAAAGCTTAGGGATGGGGAACAACAGTTTTTATTGCAGTCAGTCCATCCTGGTTTAAAATAATATTCACCGCGGGGATTTCATAATCCCGGAATTGAAGCCACGAGACCCAGAGCTTTCTGAATTCCAGTTCCGTTGCGTGAACAGCATCACGGGCCTGGGTGGTGACTGGCTCGTCGGCCCCCTGGAGTTCACCGATCAATCTGCCCAGCCCGGCATCCATGCGGCCAAAACCGGGGTTCCCCTCCCCTGCTTGGGCGATGAAAAGACTGTCGGTGACTTCCAGGGATTTCAGGGAATCTGCTGCCGCTCCATGGGCTTTGGAGCCATCTGCCATTAACTGCATGCCGATATCCTTCAATTGCCTGAGCGCCGAATCCGCCTTCCTGCGGCTTTGGTAGCATGCCTCTGAAAGGCGGTATTGGTCAGCCAGATCGGCCCTTGAAGTGGTCACCCTGGGATCCATTTTTATAGTCAGGGGCTTTTGATAGGCCCGGCCGTTCACCCTCAGGATGACCTTATAGGTTCCCGGAAGCACCCAGGGAGCACCTGGATTAACCGGTGTATTATGGAAAATGGCCCCGATGGAATACCCGGTGAATTCACCGGGGGGCTGCTCATGAAGATCCCAGATAAAACGGTGGAAACCGGGACCGGAAGACAGTGTCTTTTGGGGCCGGATCCAGTAAAAGGGCACATTCACCCGGGGCCGGAACTGCGGGGTGTCGAGGCTGCTGTAAAGACGCATCAGCCTGCCAGAGGAATCCCTGATCTCCAGGGTGACCAGGCCGGCAAGGTGATGGGGGAGATAATAATCCAGGATGGCTCCGTCCGGGGGATTTTGGCCCGCCGGTTCATCCGGAGGCAGGGGCGTATCGGTATTCATATCCCAGCGCACCCGGACCGCGTCCTGAGGCCGGCATAGGACCACATCTTCCGGAAGGGATCCCCTGGGGTATTGCCTCAGGGGGGTGATGTCGTCCAGGATCCAGAATCCCCGGCCATGGGTGGCGGCTACCAGGTCATTCTGCTTGATGAGCAGATCCCGGACCGAGGTTGCCGGCATGTTCAGCCTCAGGCTCTGCCAGTGGTCCCCGTCATCCACGCTCGTGTAGACAGCGGTTTCCGTTGCCGCGAAAAGCAAACCGGTCCGGACGGGGTCCTCTCGTACGGCATTGACCGGCTGATCGGGAAGACCGTTGACGATCTCCTTCCAGCTGGCTCCTCCATCACGGGTCCTGTAGATATGGGGATGCAGGTCATCGGTCCTGAGGTCATTCACGGCTGCAAATGCCTCCCCGGTGCTGAAATGGCTCGCTTCGAGCATCGAAATTTTATTCCATGGCCCGATACCCGGAGGGGTGACATTTTTCCAGACCTTTCCTCCGTCCCGGGTGATCTGGATCAGCCCGTCATCCGTTCCTGCCCAGATCGTCCGGATATCCAGCGGAGATGGAGCCACGCTATAAATGACCCCCCTCCGGCCCAGGTGCACCCGGGCGGAGTCTGCAAAAATTCCCAGGTTCGGAGTCAGGCCGGGATCCGGGCGGGTGAGATCGGGGCTGATGACCGACCAGGAATGTCCTCCGTCCCGGGTCCTGAACAGGACATTTCCCGCGAAATACAGGGTGTGGGGATCCACCGGGGAAAAAAGAAGCGGGGCGGTCCGGAGGAACCGGTAGGAACCGCCCCGGGAAGGGGCGGGTCCTACCTGCTGTACCTGGCCGGTGCGTTTATCATAGCGGGAGACCTTCCCTCCGTAGACGATATCGGGGTCCAGCGGATCCGGAGCTACATAACCATATTCCTCCGCACCTACGGGATGCCATTCCCGGTCGGTGATCTGGCCGTCATTGCCCCTGCTTGCAATGCCCACGGAACCGCTTTCCTGCTGACCGCTATAAAGATTATAGGGAAAGGCGTTATCCGCTTCCACATGATAGAGCTGGGCGGTGGGCTGGTTATACCAGGAACTCCAGGTATGGCCCCCGTTAACGGTGACAATGGCTCCCTGGTCGGAAAGCAGGAGCATGATGTTGGTCTGGGTAGGATTGATCCAGATGTTTTGGTAATCGTCCCCTCCAGGAGCCCCCCGGATCCCGGTCCAGGTCCGGCCTCCATCCACCGACCTCCAGCAAACAATGGAATTGCTGTAAACCGTGTCGGGGTGGAGGGGATCCACCGCGAGCATCGGCAGATCACCGCCTCCAATCCGGTTGGCCGGAAGGGGATCCTTAGTCACCCGGTACCAGTGGGATCCAGCATCATCTGAGCGGAAAATCCCGACGGTATGGTCACTGGCCACGGCAGCAAAAAGGCGGTCCGGATTGCTCGCGGAAACTGCCAGATGAACCTGGATCAGGCTGTCCCCGTTGGCCGGCAATCCGGTTCCGATTTGTTTCCAGGTGCTGCCGCCGTCCCTGGATTTGAAAATTCCTCCATAACCTGCCCAGGACCCGTTTTCCCAGGGTCCCTCCCGGGCTTTCCAAAGGGTGGCGTAAACTATGGAAGGGTCCGATGGATCGAGGATCACCTGATCTGCGCCTGTATTTTCATCCTGATACAAAACCTGGACGAAGGTTTTCCCCCCGTCCAGGGACCGGTACACGCCTCTTTCCCTATTGGGGCCGTAGGGGTGGCCCAGGACGGCCACGAAAAGCCGGTCCGGATTACCAGGGTCCAGGGCGATGGAAGGGATCTGCTGGCCTTCCCGGAGTCCCAGGTGAATCCAGGTCTTACCTCCATCGGTGGATTTATAAATGCCATCTCCGACGGAGAGGTCAGGACGGTGAAGTCCTTCTCCGCTGCCTACATAAAGGATATCCGGGTTGGAAGGGGATTCTGCGATGGCACCGATGGACCCCGTCGGTTCCTGGTCGAAAACTGGATTCCAGGTCCTGCCGTAATCATCAGTTTTCCAGACGCCCCCGTCCACAGCCCCGAAATAAAGGACGTTGGGGTGGGCAGCCGTACCTGTGGCGGCCCGGGACCGCCCACCCCGGTAAGGCCCGATGGATCTCCACTCCAGGGTGCCGAGCAGGGAGGAATCCATCCCCTGGGCTGCAGCGGAAGCGATTGCCAGCAGGATGGGTCCGGTTAAAATCCACTTGCGGAAGGGAATGCCGATGACCATAATTCAAGGCGTTTGGTGAAGCGAACTTTACGCCCAAGATACCCAGAAGATCAATAAATTGTCCTGGTTCTTGCAGGAATTTGATTTCCTTTTATCCTTGAATCAGAAATCCAGACCGATGTCCCTTCCATCCCCGGTCCAGTCCGCCCTGGATCACCAGCATGAAATGCTGCCGGTATTTATCGCGGGCATTACCGACCCGGACCTGCGCCGCAATCTCATTCCAGGAAAATGGAGCGCCCAGGAGCAGGTGGCCCACCTTTGCGCCTACCAGCCTGCGTTCCGGGAAAGGATCCGAAGGATCCTGGAAGAACAGGACCCGGCATTCAACCCGTACCGGGCTGAGTCGGACCCGGAGTTCCCGGGAGTTGTCGCGCTGGACGCCATGGAGCTCTTGGGCAGGATTCACTCCGACCGGGAAGCCATCCTCAGGGATTTATCGGGACTTTCCCAAAACCAGTGGCAAAGGCGGGGGACCCACAGGGATTTTGGAAGCCTGGGGCTGGCCACCTGGGTTTCATTTTTCCTCCTCCATGAAGCCCATCACCTTTTTGCCATCCTTAAAATTACCTGCATGATCCGAAGGGATATCGGGCTCCAGGGACCAAAAGATCAGTAATTACGGGTAAAATAACCCACCTGTCTCAGGAAGGAAACCTGGTCGAAATAAGTCATCTCCGAAACGATTTTACCGTCCCGGATATCCATGATCGTACAATTATCCAGCGTGTAGTGTTTGTCGATCATGTAGGAAGAAGCCGGATCCTCCACATGGCGGACGGTTCCGGAAGTCTGATATTCCACCACCAGGGTTTTTCCGGCCACAATGCAGCGGATCAGGGAAAAATGAAGGTCCGGCGTGGTGGTGAAATACCGTCGGTAAACGATCTGGAATCCTTCCGGTCCGACCAGGGTGTCTGGATAACCGATAGACCGGATCTGGGCGGAATCGGAATAAAATTCCGACGCTCCTTCCACATCCTGGTGATTGAGCATATCGAATTTCTTGTCCACCAAACGGACCATTTTAATACTGTCCCTGACCCGGTCCTGGTAACTGCTGTCGATGGTCTGGTCCTGGTAATTGCTATCCTGGGCCCGGGCCAATACCGGCACCAGGCCGGAAGCCAGCAAACCGGAAAAAACGAGGAATTTTCCAATATCCATAAGGAAAGTTTGGTTTATCGGTTTCCCGTAGGAATCGCTCTCATCTTTTCTACCCGGAGGGCGTGGGCTTCCAGATCCACAGGCCGGTATACCCGTTCCGTTGTTGGAGGGTATCGGTCCAGGGTACTGTGGTCCCGGGTGGGCCTGGGGCTGAGCCCTCCCCCGCAGTTGGGGCAAATGTTGGCCAGCAGGTTCTCTGCACATGCCCTGCAGAAAGTGCATTCGAAACTGCATATCATCGCTTCCCTGCTGTTTGGCGGAAGGGGAATGCCACAGTTTTCACAGCAGCTGCGCATCTCAAGCATGGGTCCGGGTATTGCCCTTTGGGCAGCTCCTTTTATTCATTTCGGAACCTGATCCCGGGCCAACTCCATTCAAGGGTTTCTCCAAAGAATGTTTTAATTTAACCAGGCAAACCCCGGGATGGGTCCTTTGAAAGTACATACAATTGGCAAAAAATAATAACCCGATGAAAAAGCTCCTGATTTGCACCCTGCTTCTGGCCCCATTCCTGATCGTCCAGGGCCAGCAACCCGCCCATTCGAAAACCCGAACCACCCGGGTGGTTTATGTTTGCCCGAAATGCTTTGCTTCCTATACCCATCCGGGCCAATGTAAAAAGGATCAGGAGGACCTCGTGAAGATGGGGGATTATTTCTGTCCCCAATGCCTCATGGATGAGGGGAAAAACCCCGGCCATTGCAATATGGACGGAACGACCCTGGTGGAGATGACCTCCTCCTATATCAAGGCGCATCAATCCGGGTCTTAAAAAGGCCATCTGGAAGGATGGTAAAGTTTTGTAATTTTGCAGCCGCGTAAACCGTTACCAGCTTCCCAGGCCTCATGCAAATTCTGATCCGGCAGGCTCACCTCATCGATCCCCAGGGCCCTTTTCATGGTAGCAGCAACGATATCCTGGTCACCGACGGGATCATCGAGGGGATTGGAAATTTCCCCGGAATCAAGGCAGACCGGGTGATTGAAGAAGAAGGAATTTGCGTTTCCCCTGGCTGGATGGATGTTTTCGCCCATTTCTGCGATCCCGGCACCGAATACAAGGAAGATCTCGAAAGTGGCCAGGCCGCTGCCGCCCACGGCGGATTCACTGCGGTGATGATCCTTCCGGATACCCGGCCCCCGCTTCAATCCAAGGCCGAAATAGAATATATCCGGGGCAAAGCTGCCGGGGGAATCGTCGACATTTATCCCATCGGGGCGCTCAGCATGGGGCTGGAAGGGAACCTTCTTGCAGAAATGTATGACATGCGCAAAAGCGGGGCCATTGCTTTCTCCAATGGCCTGAACCCCATTCAATCCTCCGGTATCCTGCTCAAGGCCCTGCAATACGTGAAGGCTTTCGACGGGGTGATCATCCAGGTCCCGGAGGACCGGAGCGTCAGCAGGCATGGCCTCATGAATGAAGGGGTGGTCTCTACCCGGATCGGAATGCCCGGCAAGCCGGCCATTGCCGAGGAGCTCATGATCCGAAGGGATCTGGAAATTACCAGATATGCGGGTTCCAGGATTCATTTCACCGGAGTTTCCACGGCGGGAGCCGTTGCCCTGATCCGCCAGGCCAAATCCGAAGGCATCCGGGTCACGGCTTCCGTCACTCCTTACCATCTTTGCCTCACCGATGAATCCCTCTCCGGCTATGACACCCGTTTGAAGGTCAACCCGCCCCTCCGTACCGGCGCGGATGTGGATGCCCTCAGGGCAGGGCTCCTGGACGGCACCATCGATTGCATGGCCTCCCACCATATTCCCCAGGACGCGGACGCCAAGGAGGTTGAATTCGAGTTCGCCAGGGAAGGGATGATCGGGCTGGAGACCTGCTTTTCCCTGATGCATGAATCCCTGGACCGGATGGACCTGGAGGACCAGGTATCCCTGCTTTGCCAAAACCCGAGAAAGATCTTCGGATTGGAGCCGCTTCATATCCGGGAGCAAGAAATGGCAAATCTCACTATATTTAACCCCGGCAGGTCCTGGACCTTTCAAAAGGAGGATATCCGGTCCAGGTCTTCCAATACCCCGTTTATTGGAAAATCCCTGAAGGGGAAAATCATCGGGGTCATGAACCAGGGTAAGTCCTCTCTTCACTGATCCAGCATACTTAAATCATTTTATGGAAAATTCAATCCCGAACCAGATCCCCAAAACCCATATCAGTTATGGGGTGATCACTGGCATTGTCATGTTCGTCCTTTTCGTCATCGTTTATTCCTTCGGGCTTTATACCAACCCGGCCGTGGGCATCATCCAGCTCCTGGTTTATATTGCCCTGATCATCGCAGCCGTGGTCAGTCATTCCAAAGCCATGGGCGGAAATGTCAATTTTGGAGATCTTTTTGTATCCGGATTCAAGGCCGTGGCGATCGCCACCCTGATCATATTGTTTTGCGTGGTGCTGTTTGATTTGCTGGTACCTTCCTATAAGGCCAGTATGGTGGAAATGGCAAGGCAGAAAATGGTCCTCAAAAATACTCCTGCTGACCAGGTCGATGCCGGGGTGCAGGGATACAGCCGGTTCTTCTTTGTTATTATGGTCGGCGGCATTTTGCTCAGTGATCTGATCGTTGGCGCCATCGCAGCCCTGATCGGGGCAGCGGTCGCCAAAAAGAACCCGAACGCGAAAAGTATCTGAATCCCCTCCTCATCCTATGGATCTTTCCCTGGTCATTCCCCTCAAGAACGAGGCAGAATCCCTGCCCGAGCTTTGCCGGTGGATCGCAGGGGCGATCGGTAGATCAGGGCTCCGGTATGAGATCATCCTGGTAGACGACGGAAGCACGGACGGGTCCTGGGAGGTGATTTGCGGCCTGAGGAAAGAAAACAGTTCCATCAAGGGGCTGCGGTTTCAGCGCAACTACGGAAAATCAGCCGCTCTCAACGAGGGTTTCCGCGCCGCCACCGGCCAGGTGGTGATCACCATGGATGCCGATCTCCAGGACAGCCCGGATGAGATCCTCCCCCTTTATAAAATGGTGGCCGGGGGTGGTTACGATCTGGTCAGCGGCTGGAAGAAAGTGCGCCATGACAACCGGATCACCAAAAACATTCCTTCCCGCGTTTATAACCGGATCACAGGCTGGATCTCCGGGATCCGGATCCATGATTTCAATTGCGGCCTGAAGGCATACCGCCTCAGCCTGGTCCAGTCCCTGGAGGTTTACGGGGAAATGCACCGCTATATCCCGGTCATCGCCAAAATGAACGGGTTCAGCCGGATCGGTGAAAAGGAGGTCCAGCACCGGCCCCGGAAATACGGAGTGACCAAATTTGGCTGGGAACGGTTTGTAAATGGGTTTCTGGACCTGATGTCCGTCCTGTTCATTGGCCGGTTCGGGAAAAAACCCATGCACCTGTTCGGCCTCCTGGGCACCCTGGCATTCCTGGCCGGTTTTATTATTTCCATCTACCTTGGAATTGCCAAATTTGTTTTCAGGGTCTACCAGATGACCGAAAGGCCCATCTTCTATATTGCCCTGGTGGCCATGATCATCGGGGTCCAGCTTTTTCTCGCCGGATTCCTGGCAGAACTCACGGTCCGCAACTCCCAGGAAAGGAACCATTACCTGGTGGAAGACCGGCTGGGGTTCTGAAGGCCGCCCGTTCGTCTTATCTTGGGAGGCAAACCCATGAAATCCATCGTCATCATTGGTACAGCATATCCCCTGAGGGGGGGGCTCGCCGCCTATAACGAAAGGCTTGCCCGGGAAATGATCACCCTGGGTAACCGGGTGGTGATTTTCACCTTTTCACTCCAGTACCCTTCCTTTCTTTTTCCAGGCAAAAGCCAGTACAGCCAGGAGCCCCCACCCGAAGGGCTGGACATCCGGGTGCGGATCAATTCCATCAACCCCCTGAACTGGATTTCCTCCGGAAGGGAAATTCGGTCCCTGCGGCCCGACCTGGTCATTGTCAAATTCTGGATTCCTTTCATGGGCCCCTGTCTGGGCACCCTCCTCAGGATCACCAGGCGCAGAAGACCCACCCGGGTGGTGAGCATCCTGGATAATGTAATCCCCCATGAAAAAAGACCCCTGGACCAGGCTTTCACAAAATATTTTTTGGGTTCCGTGGATGCCTTCGTGGCCATGAGCCGCAAGGTGATGGAGGATCTTTCCCGGTTCACCAACCGGCCGGTAAGCCTGGTTGCCCATCCCCTTTACGACAATTACGGTTCACCAATTTCCATGGTGGAGGCCCGCAGCCGGCTCGGGCTCCTCCTGGGAGCAAAGTATCTGCTGTTTTTTGGTTTCATCCGGGCCTATAAGGGCCTGGATCTTTTGCTGGAAGCCATGACCGATCCGCGGCTTTCGGGAATCCACCTGATTGTGGCCGGGGAATGTTATGAGGACCGGGAAAAATACGAGGCGCTTTGGGCAGCGCCGTCCCTGAAAGGGAGGGTCTCCCTGTTCACGGATTTCATACCTGCGGAGCAGGTCCGGTATTTTTTCTGCGCGGCAGACCTGGTCGTGCAACCCTACCGGGCTGCCACCCAAAGCGGCATTTCCCAGATTGCCCTGCAATATGAAAAACCCATGGTAGTTACCCGGGTGGGAGGCCTGCCTGAAATGGTTAAAGACCGGATCAATGGCCTGGTTTGCGAGCCGGAGCCGAAGTCCATTGCCGATGCCATATGGGCTTATTTTGCCGAGAACCTGGAGGGGCCCTTGACCCAAAGCCTGAGGAGGGAAAAAGGCGGTTTTGGCTGGGACCTCATGGCCCGGGAGATCCTTCGACTCGGGGATGGCCCTCCAACCCCGAACCTGTTAAAATCTGGATTATGGAACCCATGAACCCTCCCGGACAATCCGGTTTCTTTTGGAAATCCGGTATCATCACAGCCCTGGTAACCATGGGTCTGTTCCTGCTAATATACTATACGGGAGATGTCCTTTTGGTCTGGGTGCGACTCCCCCTGTCTTTGGTGTCAGTCGGACTGATCCTGACCGGGGTCATCATCCAGGGGAAAAAATGGGGAGGCCGGGGCAGTTTCGGGGGACTTTTCCTCGAGGGTTTGAAAGCTTCTGCGGTCTTCGCCGGAATTTTTACGGTGATGCATATCCTCTTCCTGATCCTGGTGCCGGGTTATGAGGCTGTCATCCTCGCTCATGTCAAGGCCCAGGAACAATATTCGGTCATGGTGAACGGGCCCAATCCGGGCTACGCCTTCTTCCGCAGGATTTTCCTTCCGATCCTGGTTTTTGGAAGATTGATTGGATCCTTTATGCTGGGCCTGTTCGGGTCCCTGATCGGAGCAGCTTGTGCACCCAAAACCCTACTGCCACCACAGGACTTTTAATGGAGCGGGGAAACCTGCATCCAAAAGAGTTCCACATTAACCTGTATTTTTGCTCCGCCCCAAAAGAGGGTTACTTTATCGCATGATTTACCGAAGTAAAGCGCCCTTACGCATCGGTCTTGCCGGAGGCGGGACCGATGTAAGCCCTTATACGGATCTCTACGGGGGCGCCATCCTCAATGCCACGATTTCCCTCTATGCTGCGGCCTCGGTGGAACCCCTGGACCAGGGAAGGATCATCCTGGAAGCGATGGACCGGGGGGAGCGGAAGGAACTTGCTTCTGCACCCCAGCTGGAACTGGACGGCACCCTGGATTTGTTCAAGGGAGTCTATAACCGCCTGGTCCGGGAATTTTCCACCGGCCCGCTCAGTTTCCGGCTCTGCACTTTTGTGGATGCTCCGGCGGGATCGGGCCTGGGAACCTCCTCCACTTTGGTGGTGGCAGTCCTGGGGGCCTTCGCCGAATGGCTCAAGCTTCCCCTGGGAGAATATGATCTGGCCCGTCTTGCCTACGAAATCGAACGGAAGGACCTGGGCATGGCCGGGGGCAGGCAGGATCAGTATGCAGCTACCTTCGGGGGGGTCAATTTCATGGAATTTTTTTCAGGGGACAAGGTGATTGTGAACCCTTTGCGCATTAAATCAAACTATTTAAATGAACTGGAGAACAACCTCCTGCTTTATTACACCGCTACCAGCAGGCAATCCAGCCTGATCATCGCGTCCCAGGTCCGCAATGTGACTGAAAAGAACCAGGCTTCCATTGAGGCCATGCATCAGCTGAAAATGCAGGCCGTTCACATGAAGGAAGCCCTGCTGACCGGGAGGATACATGACATCGGGGAAATTCTGGATTTCGGATTCCGGCAAAAGAAAAAGATGACCGAGGGGATATCCAACCCGATGATCGAGGGAATCTACCAGGCCGCCCGTTCGGCCGGAGCCACGGGCGGGAAGATCTCCGGCGCCGGTGGGGGCGGTTTCATGACCTTTTACTGTCCGTTTAACACCCGCTATGCCGTGATGCGGGCCCTGGAGCCTTATGGCGGCAATTTCATGAAATACCGTTTCACCCAGGAGGGATTGACCAGCTGGTCGATCTGATAAATCCAGCCCATGACAGAAGACATCGCATCCATCATCCGGGAGTCCATACAGGTCAAGCAGGATTTGCTGGAAGACCCGGTCCTCCTGGCCCGGATCGGGGAAGCCACGACCCTCGTGGTGGTCGCCCTGAAAAGCGGCCACAAGGTGCTATTTTGCGGAAACGGTGGCAGCGCGGCCGACGCCCAGCACCTGGCGGCTGAGCTTTCCGGGAAATTTTACCTGGACCGGGACCCTCTTCCTGCCGAAGCCCTGCACTGCAATAGCTCTTACCTGACCGCGGTGGGGAACGATTTTGGTTACGATCAGGTTTATTCCCGGATGATCCGGGGTTTTGGCCACCCGGGCGATGTCCTGATCGCCCTTTCCACCTCCGGGAATTCCAAAAATGTCATCAATGCCCTCCGGGAGGCCGAGCTTGCCGGGATGGTCCGGATTGGAATGACCGGGGCCACAGGCGGAGCTATGAAGGACCATTGCCAATGCCTGCTCAACATGCCCTCAACCGACACGCCCCGGATCCAGGAAGCCCATATCCTGGTCGGCCATATTCTCTGCCAGCTGGTGGAGTCCCAACTCTTCAGGCCATGAGCCAGCCTCCGGCGGTGATCCTGGCCGGAGGGCTCGGTACCCGGCTCAGGGATTCCGTTTCCGGGCTGCCCAAAAGCATGGCCCCGGTCGCCGGCAAACCTTTCCTGCATTACCTGCTGGGATATCTGAGGAACAGCGGTATCGGAGAAGCCTGGCTCTGCCTGGGATACCGCCACCAGGATGTGGAGGATTGGTGCCGGGACCAGGTCCGGGGAATTTCCCTGCATTTCCTGGTGGAGCCATTTCCCCTCGGGACCGGCGGGGCGCTAAAATCTGCGCTGGTCCGGATTCCCGAATCCCCGGTGCTGGTGGTGAACGGGGACACCTATTTTGAGGTGGACCTGGATGCCCTTTCCCGCCACCACAGGGACCGGGAAGCCGAAGTCACCCTGGCGCTGAAGCCCATGCAGGATTTTGACCGTTATGGCTCGGTGGAAACCGGGGAGGGAGGCAGGATCACGGCCTTCCGGGAGAAAATGTTCCGGGAGCATGGATTGGTGAACGGAGGGGTCTACCTGATCGAAAACCGGATCCTGGAAGGGTTTCCGGAATCTTTTTCCCTGGAAAGGGATTTTTTGGAAAAGGAGGTTGGAAAACGGAAATTCTATGGCCTGATATCCGGAGGATATTTTATCGATATCGGGATTCCCTCCGATTATCAGAAAGCGCAAACCGAAATTCCCCGCCATGCTTCAAATTGACCAGAGCTGGACCCTGTTCCTGGACCGGGACGGGGTGATCAACCGGGAAATTTCCGGTGGATATGTCCTTTCCTGGGGGGATTTTCATTTCCTGCCGGGTGTTCCGGCAGCGATAGCGCTGCTGGGGCGGGTTTTCGGTAAGCTGATCGTGGTCTCCAACCAGAAATGCGTGGGGAAAGGCCTGATTACGGCGAGCCAGCTGGGCGAGATCCATTCCCGGATGACCCGGAGAATCGCTGCTGCAGGAGGAAGGATCGACCGGGTCTATTTTTGCCCGGACCTGGAGGAGGATAGTCCCTGCCGGAAACCCAATACAGGCATGGGAATCCAGGCTTCCCGGGATTTTCCTGAAATCGCATTTTCCAAATCCCTGCTGATCGGCAACAAGCTCAGTGACATGGAATTCGGCAGAAGGATGGGCATGACTAACTGTTTTGTCCGGACCACCGATCCCGGTTTTCATCTGCCCCACCCCTGGGTGGACCTGGTCGCTGAGGACCTTCCCGGTGCCATTAAAGCCCTTGGGCTGGAGGATAAACGCCGCAGCGGGAGCGGGAATGCCTCCGGCCCGGGACAATAAACTCGGCGAATGCCAGTTTAATTCAGGTCATCTCCTGTCGCTATCTTTGTGAACCTTCCGGACCCATGTTGCACCTTCCCCTGCCCCGCTATTTCCGATGTATTCCCTGTTTCCCGGATGGGTCATTTCCTTTTTTCGGAATCCTGGCAGCGGCCCTACTGGCTGGGAGTGCCCCCGTTCCCGGGCAATCCCTGATCAGGCAAAACCGGGAAAATCTTCAGATGCACCAGGACAGCCTTTCGGTTCTCGCCTACCAGATGATCAATGCCCCGGATGAGCGAAACCGGATGGCGGCCTGCGATGCCTTTGTCCCGGGCCTGATCCGGGCCCTCAGGCTCCCGGGATCCTTTTCCTTCCCTTTCGATTCCCTGAAGGAGATTTCCATCCTCTATCCCGCCGACAGCAGCTTCCGGATATTTACCTGGCAGCTGTCCTGGACCCAGGGGGAGGACGTTTATTTCGGAGCCATCCAGATGCATACGGAGGACGGGAGTCTGAAACTTTACCCCTTGCTGGATTATTCCCAGCTCACCGCCCATTTCGGGGATACGGTGACCAGCAACCTGCGCTGGATGGGAGCCCTTTATTATAATGTCGTGGAAACCGCTTATCACGGGAAAAAATATTACACCCTGTTTGGCTTCAATGACAACACCCCCCTTTCGGACCGCAAGATCCTGGAACCGCTGACCTTCCAGGAAGGTCAGCCTGTTTTCGGTGCGCCCCTGTTTCATATCGGGTCGGCGGATGAAATCCGCTTTATCCTTCAATATAAAACCGATGGGAATGCCCGTTTGAATTATGATCCTTCAATGCACCAGATCGTGTACGACCACCTGATCTCCCTGACCGGGGAGCCCCAGAAGAAATTCACCCTGGTGCCGGATGGCACCTATGAAGCCTTCCGCTGGGAGAATGGCCGGTGGCAGCATATCTCCGAGGCTTTCGGCCCTGCCAAAAGGCTCAGCGTTCCCAGGCCCCTGGACCTGAAAAAAGATATTTCCGGTAAAAATTAGGGGATGGGGCGAGGACAGCAGCCCGGGATCAATCCTCCAGGCGAAGTACGGCCAGGAAAGCCTCCTGGGGAATTTCCACGTTACCGATCTGGCGCATTCTTTTCTTTCCTTCCTTTTGTTTTTCCAACAGCTTGCGCTTCCGGGAAATGTCCCCACCATAGCATTTGGCGGTGACATCCTTGCGCAGGGCCGAAATCGTTTCCCGGGCGATGATCTTGGCGCCGACAGCCGCCTGGATGGCGATCTGAAATTGCTGGCGGGGCAGGAGTTCCTTGAGCTTGGAGCAGAGTTTCCTGCCGAAATCCTGGGACCTGCTTTTGTGGATCAGGGCAGAAAGGGCATCTACTTTCTCCCCGTTGAGCAGGATATCCATCCGGACGATTTCTGATTCCCGGTAATCCAGGGGATGGTAATCGAAGGAAGCATAGCCCCGGGTGATGGATTTGAGCCGGTCATAAAAGTCGAAAACGATTTCTGCGAGCGGCATTTCGAATAGGAGCTCGACCCGGGTCGTGGTCAGATAGCTTTGGTTGATCAATACGCCCCGGCGGTTGAGGCAAAGGGTCAGGATATTTCCGATATAATCAGGCATGCTGATCACCTGGGCCCGGATAAAGGGTTCCTCGATCCGGTCGATCCGGCCGGGGTCAGGCATCTGGGAAGGATTATATACCGTCATCTTTTCCCCCCTGGTGTTGAATACCGTATAGCTGACGTTGGGCACCGTGGTGATCACGGTCTGATCGAATTCCCGTTCCAGCCTTTCCTGGACAATTTCCATATGGAGCATTCCCAGGAACCCGCAGCGGAATCCGAAACCCAGCGCCTGGGAGGTCTCGGGTTCGAATACCAGGGAGGCATCATTGAGTTGCAGTTTCTCCATGCAATCCCGCAATTCCTCGAAATCATCCGTGTTGATCGGGAAGATCCCGGCAAATACCATGGGTTTGACTTCCTCGAACCCGTGGATGGATTCCTGACAGGGAGCAGATGCCAGGGTGATGGTATCCCCCACTTTCACTTCCTTCGCGTTCTTGATGCCCGTGATGATGTACCCCACATCGCCCGCTTCCACAACGGGCCTGGATTCCAGCCCCAGCTTCAGGATTCCCACCTCCGCGGTCTCGTATTCCATCCCGGTGTTGAAAAATTTTACCCGGTCCCCCCTGGAGACCTTCCCGTTGAAGACCCGGTAATAGGCGATAATGCCCCGGAACGGGTTGAACACGCTGTCGAAGATCAGGGCCTGAAGCGGGGCGGAAGGATCTCCTTGCGGAGCCGGGATCCGGTCCACAATGGAGTTCAGGATTTCGGGGACTCCCATACCGGTCCGGGCCGATGCCAGCAGGATGTCCTGCTTGCTGCAGCCCGTCAGTTCGGTGATCTGGTCCTGGACTTCAGCGACCATGGCCCCATCCATATCGATCTTGTTGATCACGGAGATGATTTCCAGGTCGTTCTCCAAAGCCAGGTACAGGTTTGAAATGGTCTGGGCCTGGATGCCCTGGGTGGCATCCACCAGCAGCAGAGCCCCCTCGCAGGCCGCCAACGCCCGGGAAACCTCATAGGAAAAATCCACGTGGCCCGGGGTGTCGATCAGGTTCAGGATATAGGCCTGCTTCCCGCGGCTGAAATTCATTTGGATCGCATGGCTCTTGATGGTGATCCCTTTCTCCCGTTCCAGGTCCATATCGTCCAGGACCTGGGCCTGCATCTCCCGGTCTGAAATGGTATGGGTCAGTTCCAGAAGCCGGTCGGCCAGGGTGCTTTTCCCGTGGTCAATATGAGCGATGATGCAGAAGTTCCGGATATTTTTCATCAGGCGGCAAAGTTAGGCCATATCGGCCTACTTGCGGGGAGGAACATCAATCCGGCAGAAGGGTCCGGAAGGGTCCCCCAGGTCTCAAAAGATGAATTACATTTAGGGGGGGCCCGGAGCATTTTAAAACGGCCTGATTTTCCTGAAAAGAGGTTACCATGGCGTTACGCCGCAATATCAACACCCGTTCGAAAGATACCGCGGATACCGGTTTCGGAACCAGTGCGACCACCCAGGGCGGGAGGTTCATCAACCGGGACGGGACCTTCAATATCCGGCGCACCGGGATCCCTTTCCTGGAACGGTTCAGTCTCTATACTTCCATGCTCACCATGCCCACCTGGAAATTCCTGGTCGTGGTCTTTCTATTCTATATCGGGGTCAACCTGGGATTCGCCCTGATCTATTGGCTTTCCGGCATCAACAACCTCATCGGGGTCCAATCCAGCGGATCCCAGGTCCATAATTTTATTGAAGCATTTTTCTTCAGTTCCCAGACCTTCACGACCGTAGGTTATGGCAGGGTGAGCCCAGGCGGGATGATGACCAACACCATCGCCTCCCTGGAATCCCTGATCGGGGTGCTGAGCCTGGCCATCGCCACCGGCATGTTTTACGGACGTTTCACAAGGCCCAAAGCCAATATCCGGTTCAGCAATGTGGCCCTGATCGCCCCCTATCGGGAGGGGACTGCCCTCATGTTCCGGCTGGTGCCTTATAAGGACCACCA
>JANWKA010000033.1 GCA_025451655.1 Chitinophagaceae bacterium
ATATTGATGATGGTAGCGACCACGAACAGGAAAAGGCCCATTTCGATGAGGACCGAGGCATAGACCTGCCCGGTTGCTTCCGTAAATTCATTGGCGATCACACTGGCCATCGTATTTGCCGGACTGAAAAGTCCGGTGGGCAGGGAATGGGTATTACCGATCAGCATGGTGACCGCCATGGTTTCACCCAGGGCCCTTCCGAGGGCCAGAAGAATACCGGCAAACAACCCGGAGCGGGTATAGGGGAGCACCACGTAACGGATCACCTCAAAGCGGGTGGCCCCGAGGGAATAGGCGGCTTCCTTCAAATGTCCCGGCACCATGCTGATCACCTGCCGTGAAAGGGAGACCGAAAAGGGCATCACCATGATAGCCAGAATGACCGAGGAACTGAAGATCCCCACCCCGTAGGGTGGAATATTGAATTTCATTTCTATCCCCCTGACCAGGGGTACCAGGACGGAAAGCCCCCAGAATCCGTAGATCACCGAAGGAATGCCGGCCAACAGGTCGATCAGCTGCTTGAAGATTCCGGCAACCGGACCCTTGCGGTAATATTCCCCGAGAAACAGCGACACGGAGATCGAAAAAGGGGCCGAAAACAGCAGGGCCAGCAGCGAGGTGATCAGGGTGCCTGCCAGGAAGGGCAACCCCCCAAACTGGTTGGCCACCGGATCCCAGGTCTTACCATAGATAAATCCGAGACCGAGGGCCCGGATTGAAGGCAGGGAGTCCACCAGCAGGGTGAGGAAGATCAACCCCAGGAGGACCACCGCGATGATGGCCGAGACCAAAAGGGTTTTCCGGAAGGCCTTTTCCCTGAAGGGAATGCCTCCTGAAAAAAAAGGAAGGGTGGATGCCATGCCCGTTTTATTCACCGCTGTTTTCGCATCATAACAGGGGTTTATTGTTAAAGGTCACCGTTTTCAGCAGGGCCATGGATTTGCTGACCACCGCCCCGGGCAGTTTGGCATATTCCAGGGACTCCGAATATTGCTGACCGCCCTGAATGATCCAGGCTGCGAGGTCCACTGTAGCCTTGGCCTTTGCCTCGGAACGGTTATTATAGGATTGGTTTTGGTAAATCAAAAGGTAGCTGAAGCTGCATATGGGGTAGCCGTCCGGGGCATCCGTATCCGTTATGGAAACCTTGAGGTCGGCAGGCATGCTGCTCAGATTGGCCGCAGCGCTGGTGGAAGCCAGGCTGGGACCGACATAATTTCCGGACTTGTTCAGGAGCAAACCGGCAGGCATGTTGTTTTGAAGGGCATAAGCCAGTTCCACATAACCGATGGCTCCAGGGGTCTGCTGGATGAGGCCGCTCACCCCTTCATTGCCCTTGCCACCCAGACCGAAGGGCCAGTCCAGGGATTTCCCGGTCCCGGGTTTTACTTTCCACTCCGGGCTCACCCTGGAAAGATAATCGGAGAAAATATATGTGGTTCCACTGGCTTCAGCACGGTGGATCACCGAAATCTGGAGATCCGGAAGCTTGATGCCAGGGTTGATCGCGGCAATGCTCCTGTCATTCCATTTGGTGATCTTCCCCAGGTAAATTCCGGAAAGAATGGAGGAGTTAAATTTCAGGATGGGTTTACCCGGCAGGTTATAGGTAATCACCACGGCTCCGAGGCAATCCGGAATGTGGAGGACCGCCCCCTGTGCCTTGCTGGTTTCATCGGCATTCATCGGCGCATCGGATGCGCCGAAATCCACCGTTTCATTCTGGAGCTGCTTAATGCCCCCTCCGGATCCGATGGACTGGTAATTGACCTTGACCCCGGTTTGCTGGTTATAGACTTCAAACATCTTGGAAAACAGGGGATACACAAAGGTGGACCCGGCCCCCAGAAGACTTTTGCCGTCTTCACTTCCTGAACCGGAGGGAGCGGATGCATTTGCCGAACTGTCGTTGCCAGATCCCTGTATAACCGGTCCGCTGTGGCAGGAAACCAGCGCAATGCCGGTTCCGAAGAGGGAGATTGCCGAGGCAAGAATTCCGGATTTAATTTTCATATGCATAACAGGAATTTTCGTTTACAGCTGAAGGAAGATGGGTTGATGATCTTATTTGCCATAGATGTAATAGAACGTGAGCCGGTAAACCAGGTCATCATCCGTGTTGGTGCTGGCGGTCTGGCTTACATATTTATTATACCAGATATTGGGCATGAAATGGACGTTTTTGTCCGGAGTGAAATCCAGGCCCACCGTAATAAACTGCTCCCGGTTATTGGGTTCATAGTTTGAGGTCAGCCCCGTGTATTTGGTGTAGGTAACATTATCATACCTGGTGTCGGGGTTATAATTATCCATCCGGGCGAAGAAATTGAGCCGGTTTTTGATAATCGCACCGTGGATATAAACGGATAAGGCTTCCGCAAGCGCACTCGTCGTGTCGGCCAGCGGGCTGACAATGCCTGCGACGTCATTTTCCCCATGGTTCGTGAAAGCTTCCACCCCGATGGTGAGGTAGGGGGTGTTGTAAGCCGCGAAGACCTTGATCATGTTGCGGGCATGATGAAAGGTCGGGGTCCAGTTCAGTCTTTCATAATCCGCATAGAGATCGAAAACCAGTTTCTTGTCCAGGAATTTTGCATACAGGTCTCCGTAAAACCATTTGAAATCATCGGTCTCAGGCTTATCGCCGGATCCATTGCCGACCATCAGGTCATACCCGAAATTCCCCTGGTCCGGATCGAACTTCCCCTGGAGGGAAGCCCCGAAATCATAGGAGGGCGTCCTGCGCAGGTCGGAAACGGTTCTTTCCACCGACCGGTATCCCCAGATCACCTCAGTGAGGAGCGGGTATGCCGGAGTGGCCCCCTCGCCCAGGACCAAATCAGTGCCCTTCCAGAGATTGCGGACCCGGATGTTGGCGTATTTGATGTATGGGGTGAATTTGCCGTTGGCCAGCAGGTCTCCACCCGCAAAATCATCCTCCGCGGCAAAGAGGAACTCCGCCGCGAATTTGGGACTGATGATATAATTATACCCGAGATAGATCCGTCGGAACTGAAACGCGTCCCGGTTGGCGGGAATCCCTGAATACTGGTTGGAGCCTCCCCTGTTTGCATTATCGGTATGACCCTTGAAATAAAGGTCCCCGAAAGCATAACCCCACAACTGGCCGGAGGGTTTAAAGGGGGTGTCCATAACAGGCCTGTGGGAGGGGGCGGCTTTGGATGCATCCCCCAGGGCCATGGTTTTACCGGCCATGGAAACCGAATCCTGTCCCTGGACTGCAAAAGCGGCCAAAAGGGCAGCGGTCAGCAGCAAAATGTTTTTTTTGATTTTAAAACTTTGGGGTATCGGATGGTTCATAGATGGGTTTTTAACTGCGGTCAAAGATGTTACCGCAATGTGAACCTCATCTTACCCCGGTGTTAACTTATGGTTAAGAAGTGCCCGGATACCCTCCCGTAGAAGGCCTTTCAGGAGGAGAATAAAAGCCTGGGGATCAGCGGGTTGCCTCAGGTTAAAATTCAAGGGTGAGTCCCCCGAGCCAGTTCAGGGGAGCCTGGGGAAAATAGCTGTTCTGGGTATAGGTCTGACCTCCTTCGATATAGGTATAGGTGTTGCCGTTGTTCAGGTATTTGACGCTGAAAAGATTATTGACGAGGAGGTTGAAATCCAGGGCCCGGATCCACCGGGGATGGAGGGTGTACCCGGCCTGGATCCCGTTCAGGAAATAGGCATGGATGCTTCGGTCCGGATCCGAACTGTTGTCGAGGTATTGTTTTCCGACATATTTGCTGACCCAGCTGATTTCAAAACCCTTAAAAGGGTCTGCTGAAAGGGTGGCACCTCCGATCACCCCGGGGGAAAACGAAATATCCGTCGTCCCATGGTACAGGGAATCCTGTTTGCCGTTGTCATAATTATCGATGTATTCCGTAAAATTCAGGATCCGGTTCCTGCTCAGGGTCAGGTTTGCGGTAAGGGTCCAGATCCGGGCGAAGGCGACCGAGCCTGAAAGTTCCAGCCCCAACCGGTAACTCAGGGGGATATTGGTCCGGGTATAGGCTCCCACATCATTGATCTTCCCGGTGAGCACCAGCTGGTCGTGGTAATACATGTAATACAGGCCCGCATGAAATGAGGCTCCATCCTCCTTCAAATCGTAGCCGGCTTCCAGGTCTTCCAATTGTTCCGGTTTCGGAGTCTCCTTTTGGTTGGCCTCATAATCGTCCCGGTTGGGTTCCTTACCGGCCTCCGAAAGAGATACATACCATTTCCTGAAAGCGTCCTGAACCCAGGTGAGGCCTACCCTGGGGTTGAGGAAATTATAAGCATTTCGCTGGTACAGGGCAGGATTATCGTCAAACCCGTTGATATGGTAGAGGATATTCCTCCATTGCAGGTCTGTGAAAACATGAAAAGCCGAAGCAAATACTTTTTCCCCCCTGACGTAGAGGTTGAGGTCGTTTTTATCGGCAAAATCCTGGTACCATTGGAAATCAGGAGGGAATCCACCCTGCTCCGCCCAGTTGACCAGACCGTAGTGCCATCCCAGGTACTGGTCCCAACCCCCGCCTACCGTCCAGGCAAAGTCTTTTCCGGAATAATCCAGGGAAAAAATGCTGCCGTAATAATAATTATAAAGCCAAAGCTGCTGGGTCAGGTTGGTGGCATACACGGTGTCCCTTCCATAAACCGGACCCTGGATTCCATAATTGGCATAGGGCTCGTCCTGCTGATATTCCTCATAATAACCCCAGCCCTTGGTGAGAAACAGGGCCGTGTTGAAATGCAGGGAAGGGTTGAACTGGTGATCGAAAAAGAGCTGGTAGTAATCCTGTTCATAATTGTCCGTCTGGTCGGGATAATAACTGCCATCCGGCTCCAGGCCCAACCCGTTATAGGTGGGATGGGTTTTCAGGGAATCCTGGGGAACCCCGTTCCAGGCCTGGTAGGTTTTCTCTTTCCCGGTGAAAAGATTCAGCCGGATGGAAGTGTTCGGGCTGAAATAGGCCGCTGAAAGCCAGGCGGATGCCAGGTCAGAGCTCGCCCGGTCAATATAACCCAGGGAGGTGATCCTGGATCCCCGGATATCCAGGGTGAAATGCCCGTCCATCAGGCCACTGCCTGCATGGACGGTATGCTTCCAGGTGGAATAGGAGCCATAGGAATTGTCCAGCATGGCGTAGGCAGAATCGTGGTAATCATTGGTGCTGACGTTCACCGTGGCACCGAAGGCACCGGCCCCGTTGGTGGAAGCCCCGACGCCCCGCTGGATCTGGATGCTCCCGGCCGAGGAGGCCAGATCCGGAATATCCACCCAGTACACGCCCTGGTCTTCTGCATCATTGACCGGGATCCCGTTGATGGTCACGTTGATCCGGGTCTCGTCCGTTCCGCGGATGTGGATGCCCGTATACCCCACCCCGTTGCCTGCATCCGAGTTCACCACAACCGATGGAGTCTGGTCCAGGAGGTAGGGCAGATCCTGTCCCAGGTTGTTTTTGGCCAGATCCTTCTGGAGCAGTTCGGTGGCCGCGAAGGGAGCGTATTTTCCTACCCTGGTGCTGGTGATCTCCACCGGTTCCACGAACAGGCCGGGGTTCCCGAGCCGGACCCGGAAATCCTCCAGGCTGGAGTCGAGGCGGATTGGGCTGGAGAAATTGCGGTAACCCGTTAAGCTGACCTGGAGCTCATAGTTTCCCCGGGAAAGCCCCCGGAAGGAAAAAATTCCCATGCTGTCCGTGGCCTCACCCTGGTCGGTGGCTCCCTTCAGATTTACGGCGGCGCCGCTGACGGGTTGGCCCGTCCTGCCGTCGATGACCTGACCCCTCAGGATGAGCTGGGCCTTCGCCTGGAAACAGGTGAAAGCAAAAAAGAAAATCCATGCCTGTTTCATGAAAGGCTGCTTTGAACCAATTCCATTACGGTTCCTTCAATGAACTTTCTGGAACCGGATTAAAATCTGCCAAAACAGGTAAGGGAAAACTCTCTTACCCTTCCTAACCAGCATTACCTGGTCCAGGTTCAACGGGTATGATCTCAGCCTGACAGTAAGGCACCCCGAGGGAGAAACCGGATCAGCGGGACCCGCATCCGGGCCCGCCATCAGAGGACGGTTTTCGGGATCGAAATTAGGTAGAAAAATGCAGAGGAACCGGGAAAATTACCGGGTGATCCTGACCTGGTCCAGGAACAAGGGGGACCGGCATCCCCCTCCGTCATGGAAAAATTCAAATGAGGTGGGTGCCCTCTTCTATGGATGTGATATAGATCTCGGGAGATCTTGAAAATTGTTTCCGGTAGGCTTCAGTCACCAAACCGGTGTAACCGGGAATGGCCTCCTCCCGGATGATGTGGATCACACATCCTCCGAAGCCCCCGCCCATCATTCTGGCCCCTGCGATCTCCTTTTGCCCGGAGGCCAGTTCCACCAGGAAATCCAGCTCGGGACAGCTCACCTCATATTTTTCGCTCAGTCCCCTGTGGGATGCATACATCAATTCCCCGAAAGCCTCCAGATTCCCCTGCTGAAGCAAGGATGCGCCCTGGACGACCCGGTCGTTTTCTTCCACCACATAACTGCAGCGTTCCAATAATGGTGCAGGTAGCAGGGTCTGATGGGAGGCCAGGTCCATGCAAGTCAAATCCCGCAGGGACTGGATCCCGGGAAGGGGCCCGCGAAGCAGGCGGACTCCTTCCTCGCACTGCTGCCTGCGGATATTATACTGGGAACTGGCCAGGGAATGATCCACCATCGTATTGCATAACAGGATCCGGTATCCCGGGAAATCAAAGGGGATATACCGGAACTCCAGGGACCTGCAATCCAGTTGGATCAGTTGATCCTTCCGGCCCTGGAGACAAGCAAACTGGTCCATGATCCCGCATTTCACCCCGACCCACTGATGTTCTGCCCGCTGGCCGATTCGGGCCAGCTTCAGCCTTTCCAGGTTCAGTCCGAACAGGTGGTTCAGGGCAAATGCGATCCCGCATTCCAGGGCGGCGGAAGAAGATAATCCTGCTCCGATGGGGATGTCGCCGCCCACCACGCAGTCGAAACCGGCGGTTCGCAATCCTTCCTGGTTGAACATGGCCACCACCCCAAGGAGGTAATCGGCCCAGCTCCCCACGGGCCCGAGCCGGTCGGAGGCAAAATCCAGGGTCTGGTCGAATGCGGTTGCGTGAAGGTTGATCCGGTCGGTTCCATTAGCTGCCAGGGCCAGCACGATCTTTTTATCAATCGCTGCAGGAAGCACATACCCATCATTATAATCCGTATGCTCCCCGATCAGATTCACCCTTCCGGGAGAAGCGATGAGGATGGGATCATTATGGAATAATTGCCTGAATTTTTGACCGATCCGATCTTCCATCTTTAAAAATTAGCCCATGGGCCCTGGTGCAGGTAGCCTGACCCTGCGGCTAAAATAAGACAGTTTAAGGCTGCACCGAAATGATGCCTTCAATTCCTTCACCCAGGGCAAAAATTATCCATTTGTCTGATATTTCTTTCTACTTTAGCCCACTGCAATTTGGACCACACCTAAAACAGGCATATGGCTGAAAAACATTCCCGGGGGCTTCATCCCACATTCTTTGTCCTGGTCACGGTATTCTTCTTCTGGGGGTTCCTTGCGGCATCCAACGGGGTGTTCATCCCCTTTTGCAAATCCCATTTCAACCTGACCCAGCTCCAGTCCCAGCTGATCGATTTCGCATTCTACAGCGCCTATTTCATCGGGTCCCTGATCCTGTACCTGTTCTCAGCCGCCCGGAAGGTGGATATCCTCAACCGGATCGGGTATAAAAAAGGAATTATTTACGGCCTCCTCATTTCGGTGGTTGGAGCCCTGGTGATGATTCCCTGCATCAACAAGCAGAAAGTGGTTCCCGTCACCGAGACCACCAGCCAGATTGTGAACCTCCAGGATAAGCAGGAGATCCAGACCACCGACCATATGGTCCATTTTGTGAAAATGGGGACCCGGTTCCAGCTCCGGATCCATTATGGTCCCAAGGCCGACCAGTACACTTCCAACCAGGGGATCCTGAACCTGGTCCAGGGTGCTGCCTTCCAGGCCAATAATCATGACAGCGCATTCGAGGCCAGTTTCCTCCCGGCCGGGGCCCCCGCCCTGACCGGCATCCTGGACCAGCAATTTCACCAGACCGTCACCTTCGGATATTTCGGGCTGATCCTGATGGCCATTTTCCTGGTCGCCCTTGGATTTTCCCTGCAGCAGACTGCGGCCCAGCCCTTTGCCGTGGCCATGGGGGATCCGGCCACCGGGGCCCACCGGCTCAACCTGGCCGGGGGCGTTAATTCATTCGGCACGACGATCGGTCCCCTGATCATCAGCTGGCTGCTTTTCGGACAGGCGGGTTCTACGGGCAACAACGCGAACATCAGCTCCGTGAACCGGATGTATCTGCTGATCGCCGGCCTGTTCCTGGCCGTGGCCATCCTGTTCTGGGTGACCAAAATGCCGGAAGTGACCAGCCAGGAGGAATTCGAAACCACCAGGAAGGCCACCGGTTCGATGAATGTGATCACGGCCATTTTCCTGCTGATCGTCGGCGGGATCCTCTTCAATTTCAGACTTCCCCTGTTCATCGTGGGCATTGTGGGCATCCTGATCGTCCTGTTCTATTCCAACAACGCCGCCATCCGGAACGCTGATGGCTGGGGCGCCATGCGGTATCCCCAGCTGGTGCTTGGCATGATCGGGATCTTTGTATATGTGGGGGTCGAGGTCACCATCCAAAGCAATATGGGCGCCCTGCTGGAACATCCGGGGTTCCTGACCGCAACCGGGCTGGATGCTTCCAAGATTGATCCCTATATTTCTCTCTATTGGGGAGGCTTGATGATCGGAAGATGGACCGGAGCCATCACGGCTTTTAACCTGAGTAAATCCACCCGGAAAGCACTCATGGTCATCGTCCCGTTCATCGCCTATGCCGTGATCCTTTTTGTGAACCACCTGAAGAAGAACAATGTCGGGGAATTGCTTCCCTTTATCCCCTGCATCATCATCCAGGTGCTGGGTTTCTTCTGGGGACAGGAAAAGCCGGCCAAGACCCTGATGATCTTCAGCTTTTTCGGCATGCTGGCCATCTTCCTGGGCCTGCTGACCCATGGTAAGTTCGGGACCTTCGCCATGATCAGCGGAGGCCTGTTCTGTTCCGTGATGTGGCCCAGCATATTTGCGCTGGCCATCACCGGGCTGGGGAAATACACCAGCCAGGGCTCAGCCTTCCTGATCATGATGATCCTCGGAGGAGCCCTGATCCCGCCCCTGCAGGGCGGACTGGCCGATATATCCAGCATCGGCATCCAGTTCTCCTACATCATTCCCATCCTTTGCTTCGCCTATCTGGCCTTCTTCGGGTTCCGGGTGAAATCCATACTGAAATCTCAAGGGTTAGACTATGAATCAGCAGCTGGCGCTGGGCATTGATATCGGGGGAACCAATACGGTATTCGGGGTGGTGGACCGGCGGGGCAACCTGCTGGGGGAAGGCTCCATGTCCACGAGAGGATATGAGGAGGTCACCCGCTACATTGATGCCCTGTACCGGAAGGTCCATCCCCTGATCGAAAAGGTGGGAGGGCTGGATCAGATCCGGGGAGTCGGGGTCGGAGCGCCCAATGGAAATTTCTACCACGGCACCATTGAATTCGCACCGAACCTGCCCTGGAAAGGGGTCATCCCGCTTGCCAACCTGATCCGGGAACAGTTCAGCATGCAGGCGGTGATCACCAATGACGCCAATGCCGCCGCTATCGGGGAAATGACCTATGGTGCGGCCCGGGGCATGAAGGACTTCATCATGATCACCCTGGGAACCGGCCTGGGAAGTGGCATCGTGGCCAACGGCCAACTCATTTACGGGCATGATGGATTCGCAGGGGAACTGGGCCATATCATCGTGGAAGATGAGGGGAGGATCTGCGGCTGCGGCCGGTATGGCTGCCTGGAAACCTATGCTTCTGCGACCGGGGTCATGCGGACCATGGAGGAACTCCTGAAGAAAAAAAAGACCGACAGCATCCTTCGCAAATTACCCCCGGACCAGCTGAATTCAAAAGCCATCTGCGACGCAGCCATCCAGGGAGACAAACTCGCCCTGGAAGCCGTCGAATTCACGGCAAAAATTCTGGGAAAAGCCCTGGCCAATGCCATCGCATTCACCGCTCCTGAAGCCATCATCCTCTTCGGAGGCCTGACCAAGGCCGGAGACCTCCTGCTCAACCCCACCCGGAAATACATGGACCGCAATGTGCTGAAGATCTGGTCGGGTAAAGTCAAGCTGATGCGGAGCGAACTCAAGGAGAGCCATGCCGCGATCCTGGGGGCCAGCGCCCTGGTCTGGGAAATGAAGGATTGAGCGGGATGGAGTGGATCTCCTCCCGCCTTAAAGTCCGATCTGTGAAATGGTGCCCAGGCAGCCGTCGGATACCACCAGGCTGTGGCCGTCGATCAGGATCCCTTCCGGGCTGTTCACGAGATTGGTGGAGGGCCCGTCCGGATTTCCAAGCTCAGTTCCCCCTGCAATCGTGGTAACCTGTCCGAAAGGGGTAACTTTCCGGATCGCGGAATTTCCGGCATCCGCTATATAGAGCGTTCCCTGGCTGTCCACCGTAATTCCGAACGGTTTGTAAAACCGGGCGGCCGGGCCCAGTCCATCTGAAAATCCCGCACCGTTACCTCCTGCAAGAAGGGTTACCTGTCCGGTCCCGCCGATTTTCACCACGGAAGCGTTCCCCGCGTCCGTGACATAAAGATTTCCATCCCGGTCCACGGCGATTCCCTCGGGATCGGTGAACAGGGTGTTGCCCGATTTCTGGTTCGTAAACCCGGGTCCGCCCGCAATCGTGGAAACAGTCCCGGACGGACTGATCCTGCGGATCGCCATATTGCCCGCATCGGCTATAAACAGGTTTCCCAAACCGTCCATGGCGATCCCGAAAGGTTCATTGAATTTTGCCGAACCCCCCTGACCATCCTGCCATCCGATGTTTTGCCCGCCGGCCCAGGTGGTGACCATTCCGCCGGGGCTGATCCTGCGGATCGCGCTGTTTCCGGCATCCGCGACAAAGAGGTTTCCCTGGGAATCCATGGCAATCCCTTCCGGGTCATTGAACCGGGCCGCAACCGCCGGACCATCCTGGTATCCTCCCGTGCCGGATCCTGCGAACACCGAAACCGCCCCGGTACCGCTCACCCGAAGGATCTGGTTCAGGGAAGCACTGGCCACATAATAATTTCCCATCCCGTCTGAAGCCAGGCCCTGGGGGCCGCTGAGATCCTTTACAATCGTTTTGATCATGTAGGGGCTCCAGGCGACAGTTCCGGAAGTCTGGGAATGATCCCCGGGGAGAGCGGAGGACTGGTCCTTTCTGCAGGCAGATATCGCCAGGAGCGAAACCAGGGAAGTTCCGAGTAAAAGGCGGGCAGTAAAGTTGATTTTCATATGGCCGGATTATACAACCAATTTAAGCATTATCGGACATTTTTCCCGCATCCTTCCGGGAAATGAGGCCCGGGCTCCCCGACCCCGGGGAGAATTGGGTTGGAGGTCCCCCCTGGTTGCGTCCAAATCCCCTGCGAATTTTATACTTTGCGGGTGCAAACCGCTTCCCTGGATTTGCACCCGCTGCCGGTTCACCAACCTGATTCATACGATGCAAAACCGAAGAAAATTCCTCCAGAATGCCGCCCTGGGCGCTGCTGCCGTTTCCCTGCCGGCGCCTTTATGGGCCACCACCCCCAAATCCTCATCCGCACCGGGTGGCCCCCTGGTGGTCTCCACCTGGGATTTCGGGGTGGCAGCCAACGCTGCCGCCTGGGAAATCCTGAAAAACGGAGGCCGGGCCCTGGATGCCGTGGAAGCCGGGGCCCGGGTCCCTGAGGCCGATCCGAATAATCAGAGCGTCGGACTGGGGGGGCTTCCGGACCGGGATGGCCATGTCACGCTGGATGCCTGCATCATGGATGAGAAAGGAAATGCCGGGTCGGTCGGTTGCCTGGAACATATCGTTCACGCCGTTTCCGTGGCCCGGGCTGTCATGGAAAAAACCCCGCACGTCATGCTGGTCGGGGAAGGCGCCCTTCAGTTCGCCCTTTCCCAGGGATTTGCGAAACAAAACCTCCTGACCCCGAAATCGGAACAGGACTGGAAAAACTGGCTGAAAACTTCCAGATACCAGCCGGTGATCAATTTTGAAAATAAGGAAACGGCCCAGGCTCCCGGCTCCCCCGGGCCTGCCGGAGGCCCTTCCAGCCATGACACCATCGGCATTCTTTCCCTGGATTCGGCGGGCAATCTTTCCGGGGCCTGCACAACCAGCGGGCTGGCCTACAAGATGCACGGAAGGGTTGGGGATTCCCCGATCCTGGGTGCCGGGCTTTTTGTCGACAATGAAATTGGCGCTGCCACCTCCACCGGAGTCGGGGAGGCCAACATGAAAATCTGCGGAACCAGCGTGGTGGTTGAGATGATGCGCCAGGGCCATGCTCCGGAGGATGCCTGCCGGATTGCGGTGGAACGGGTCATCCGGATTTTCCCGGACTGGTCCAGACAGATCCAGCTGGGATTCCTGGCCCTCAACAAGCATGGAGAAACGGGAGCCTTCTGCCTGCAGCAGGGATTTACCTATGCCCTCTGCTCCAACCAGGTACCCAACCAGCTGTTCCGGTCCAAATCTTCCTACCAGACCTCAATTCCCTGAACCGGGATGGAACCCGTACCGGACATGAACCCTCCTGGCGTCCTGCTTGAAGTTTGTGCAGGATCAGTCGCCTCCGGAATCGCCGCCCAAAGGGGTGGCGCCGAAAGGATTGAGCTTTGCGCCAACCTTTCTGAAGGAGGCACCACACCCAGCCCGGGGACGATCCGGGTGGCCCGCCGGAGCCTGGAAATCCAGATCTATCCGATCATCAGGCCCCGGGGCGGGGATTTTCTCTACGGGGAAAAGGAATTTGAAGTCATGAAAGAAGATATCCTCCATTGCAGGCAGGCCGGATGTGAAGGCATCGCCACCGGGGTCCTGCTTGCCGATGGATCGGTGGACCTGGAACGACTTGCGGTCCTGGTGGAGACCGCCTGGCCCATGGGCGTTACCTTTCACCGGGCCTTCGACCTGGTAGCCGATCCTTTCCGGGCCCTGGAAGGGATCATCGCCTCCGGCTGCGAAAGGATCCTGACCTCGGGCCAGGCGCCCACGGCCCCCGAGGGGGCCGGGATGATCGCCTCCCTGATCCGGGCTGCCGCTGGCCGGATCATCATCATGCCCGGGGCAGGGATCCGGGAGGAAAATATGGCGGACCTGGTCCGGGCCACCGGGGCCCGGGAATTCCACAGTTCCGCCCGGACCCGACGTTCCGGGGGAATGGCCTACCGGAAACCGGGGCTGAGCATGGGCAGTTCAGATAACGAAAAGGAATTGCAGGAGACCGATGAGGGGCAGGTATCCGGGATCCTCCGGGTCGCCCGGGAGGCCGCGAAAACCAGGTGAAGAGCCGGAATGTTATGGATGGCTTCGGGGATCCACCCGATTTTCTTTACTTTAACCCCCTCAATCCCAATCTCATGATCGGAATATTCAGGTTCCGGGTCATTTTACTGGCCCTCCTGTTGCTGGCTCCCCTTTCCAGGCTGGAGGCCCAGGAAAAAATCCATTATAAAAGCCTTGAAGAAGCGCTGCAGTCCGGAAGGGCGCTTTCCGGCGCACCGGGCCCGGCAGGCCTGACCTGGATCGACGGGGGAAGCCGTTATTCCTATACGAGCAGGAACAGCACGACCGGGGACGAGGAGATCCGTTCCTTTGACCCGGCCACGGGGAAGGATGACCTGTTGCTGGACACCCGGGATCTGAAAATTCCGGGAACGGACAGCAGCTTTACCTACCGTTCCTTCCAGTGGTCCCCGGATTCCCGTTACCTGATTTTCCAGACCAATTTCAGGCGCCTGTACCGCAGGTCCGGGGTTTCTGATTATTATGTTTACTCCCTTGCGGACAAATCCCTGAAGCTTGCCGCCAATGGCGCAAGAACGGCCGAGCTTTCCCCTGACGGCAGGAAAATGGGGATCGAAAGAGACGGCAACCTTTTCGTCTATGACCTGGAAACCAAACAGGAAACCCAGCTCACCCAGGATACCGGCGAAAACCTTTTCAACGGGCATTATGACTGGGTTTACGAAGAGGAATTCGGAAAAGCGCAGGCCTGGAGCTGGTCCCCGGACAGCCGCTTTATCGCCTTCTGGCATTTCGACGAATCGCCGGTACCCATTTTCCAGATGACCAATTATGAGGGCGCCCATCCCCAGTACATTCAAATCCCCATCCCGCAGCCCGGGGATCCCAACCCTGCCGTAAGCATCGGGGTGGTGGAGCTGTCCACCGGTTCCACCCGATGGCTCAATACGGGTGAAACGGGAGATTTTTACACGCCCCGGGTCTACTGGACGAGCGACCCCGGGGTAGTCGCCCTGATGACCCTCAACCGGGCACAAAATGACATGAAGCTTTATTTCTTCGACCTGAACCGGGGCACCCACCGGCAGGTCCTGGAAGAAAAAAACAATACCTGGGTGGCCATCTTCAATTTTTACACCGGCGTGGATGACATGATGTTTTTCCCGGACAAAACCCATGATTTCTTCTGGATTTCAGACCGCAGCGGATATTACCAGATCTACCGGTACAATTACGAAGGCAGCCTGGTCAACCGCGTCACGCAGGGAGATTGGGACGTGAACCAGGTGACCGGGATCAACACCAGGACCCAGACCATCTATTATACCTCCGCCGAGCATTCACCCCTGGAGGAACAACTCTACAGCATCCATTTCGACGGGTCGCAAAAACAGCGGCTGACCCCTGCTTCCGGCTCACACCGCATCGACATGTCAACCAACCAGGAATATTACCTGGATTCCTATTCCGATACAGCCACGCCACCCCGTATCGAGCTCTGGAATACCAATCACCACCTGATCAGGACCCTGGAAGATGGCCATGCCGTTTCAGCATATATCGGCACCCATGCCTACAGTCCCATGGAGCTGTTCCGGTTCCGGGCCAGCGATGGCACCCTGCTGGACGGATCCCTGATCCGGCCGACCGAATTCGATTCCGCCAAAAAATACCCGGTTGTCTTCATGGTTTACGGCGGCCCCGAGTCCCATGGGATCTATAACAGCTTTGAACGGTCCTCGATGGCTGAATTCCTGGCCCAGCAGGGATATTTCGTGGCCAATGTGAATAACCGGGGCAACGCCGGATACGGAAGCGCCTTCATGAAGATCGTATACAAGCAGCTCGGCAAATACGAAAGCAGCGATTTCGCGGATGCCGCGAAATACCTCTCCACCCTTCCCTATATCGACGGGGATCACATGGCGATCATGGGGACGAGCTATGGGGGATACAGCACGGTGTTTACCATGGTCTCCCATCCCGGGGTATTCCAGGTCGGGATCGCCAATTCCCCGGTGACCGACTGGAAACTTTATGACGACATTTATACGGAACGGTATATGGCCCCCCTGCAGGACAATGTGGAAGGGTACCAGGAAAGCTCGGCCATGACCCACGCTTCCGGCCTGAAGGGGCACCTGCTGCTGATCCATTCCACTTCTGATGACAACGTGCATCCCCGCAACACGATGCAGCTGCTCACTGCCCTGACCAACGCCGGAAAGGATGTGGATCTGAGACTCTATCCGCCCGGAGGCCACGGGGCCGCCTATAATTTCCAGAGCTACCTGCTGATCCAGAAAGTGGCATTCCAGTACCTTGAGAAATACCTCAAGGGGAAATGTGACCTGCCCAACCTCAACCAGTAAGGTTCAGGAGGAATGTTCCATAAGGATGTGCCGGAGCCGGGCATAATCTGCGGCGATGCGGTGGAATTTTTCCGGCTTTTCGAGGGTTCCGTTGACCCGGGAAGGAAGGGTGATCCGGTCCCGGATATCGTTATCATAGACTTCGGGAAATTTGGCCGGATGGGCCGTTCCCAGAAATATCCCGTTGAAATTTCCGGGGCGGTATCCTGAAATATATTGCCTGAGGCCGAGCCAGGCCACCGCGGTATGGGGGCATGCAATGTAGCCGTACCGGGTATAGAGGTCCCGGATCGCTCCCCGCGTCTGGTCATCGGTGAACCGGTATCCTTCCACCACTTCCCGGATCTGCTTTAAATCTCCCCGGAACAGGTCCATCATCCGTTCAAAATTGCTCGGAGCGCCCACATCCATCGCGCTGGAAATCGTTTGCAGGGATTCCCGGGTCTCATAATGGCCTGAACTCAGATAGGCCGGAACCACATCGTTGATGTTGGTGGAGGCAATGAAACGGCGGACGGGCAAACCCATCCTGCGGGCGATCAGCCCTGCAGTCAGGTTGCCGAAATTTCCGCTGGGGACCGAAATATATAGTTCCCGGGAAGGATCCTCCATCGAGGCCCAGGCCTGGAAATAATAACAGGTCTGGGCGATCAGCCTGGCGATGTTGATGGAATTGGCCGAACAGAGCCGGATCCTCCGGTTGAGCAGCTGGTCCCCGAAAGCCTGCCTGGCCAGCAGCTGGCAATCATCGAAGTTTCCATCCACCTCCAGCACCCGGATATTGGCAGATGCCGTGGTCATCTGCCTTCGCTGGAGGGGACTTACCTTCCCCGAAGGGAACAGGATGGTGACCTGGATCCCGGGAAGGTCGCTGAAGCCCTGGGCCACCGCCCCGCCGGTATCCCCGGATGTGGCGACCAGGTCCCGGATTTCCCCGGGGTCGTCCCGGCGGTAATTTTGCATGAGGCGGCTCATGAACCGGGCCCCGAAATCCTTGAAAGCGAGGGAGGGGCCGTGGAAAAGCTCCAGGACATGCTGGTGTGCTTCCAATTCCACCAGGGAAACGGGAAAATCAAAAGCCTCTGCGACCATTGTTTTCAGGGAGCCGGGATCCACCGCATCCCCGAGGAGGGCGCCGAGGACCGTTGAGGCATTCTCCGGGAAACTTTTCCCCCGCATCCACTCCATCTTTTCTTTTCCCAGGGAAGGAATGGCCGACGGCATATATAGTCCTCCGTCCGGGGGCATGCTCCCCAACAGGGCCTCATGGAGCCCTGCGTCAAGGTCCTGGTTTCGGGTGCTGTAAAGTTTCATGGTTCGCCTGATGCCGGTTCTCCCTCCAGAATGGAGGGTCCTTCCCTGTTGACCGAAGATACATAGCCTTCCGAATCTATTCCATCGCGGAACAATTCCTTGCGCAGGGCTTCCACCACCATTTGTGCCGAACCCCGGGAGGCCGCAAGAGCGAAAATGGAAGGCCCCGATCCGGAAATTCCAAACCCAAGGGCTCCCTGCTCCAGGGCGATTTCCCGGAGCCGGTAAAACCCGGGGATCAGGACGGCCCGGGTGGGCTCAATGATCACATCCTGCATGGACCGGCTGATCAGCCGGTCGTCTTCCTGGTAGAGGCCAGCCACCATGGCTCCCACATTACCCATCTGCCGCACGGTATCGGAAAGGGGAATCTGCTTTTTGATGATTCTCCGGGCATCCCGGGTCTGGATCTCGATCTGGGGATGAACCAGGGCACAAACCAGGTGGGCCGGGGTATGGAGCCGGATCACATCCAGGGGCTCGTAGCTGCGGATCAGCACGAATCCGCCCAGCAGGGCGGGGGCCACATTATCGGCATGGCCCTGGCCGCAGGCAATGCGCTCCCCTTCCAGGGCGATGGCAAGCAACTGACTTTGTCCAAGGGGGTTTCCCTTCATGGTGTTGATGGCGAAAAGCCCGGCAATGGTGCTTGCCGCACTGGAGCCCAAACCGCTGCCCACCGGCATTTTTTTGAACAGTTCGATCTCCACACCGCAGCCCGGGTCTCCCGTCTGTTCCAGATACCGCATCACCACCGCGCTGACGGTGTTGCGGCAAGGATCCAGGGGAAGCAGGCCCCCATCCCCGTGTATGGCCCTGATCCGGACCCCGGGTGGGCCGATGATCCGCAGGATCACCTCATCGCCCGGGGCGTTCACGGCAAAGCCGAGCACATCAAACCCGCATACGATATTGGCCACCGTGGCCGGGGCGAAAACCCGGATGGATTGCATGAGTTGCGTTTTCAGTCATTGATGTCCTGCGGCACCCACCCGGACCAGGTCCGCAAATACCCCCGCCGCGGTCACTTCAGCTCCGGCTCCTGGACCCTTGATCACCAGGGGACAGCTGCTGTACCGCTCCGTGGTGAAGGAAATGATGTTATCGCTTCCGCTCAGGGCAAAGAATGGATGGGAGGCGTTCACCTCCTTCAGGCCGATGGTCACGACACCCTGGTCCAGGCAGCCGATGAAGCGTAGGACCTTTCCCCCGGATTCGGCCTGTTCCTTCAGCCGGCCGAAATGGGATTCGCTGCGGTGGAGCTCCCGGTAAAAATCCCCGATACTTTCCGCCTTCAGACAATCCGGGGGAAGGATCTGCTCGATCAACACGTCTTCAGGCTCCAGGGGATACCCGCTGTCCCGGGCAAGGATGAGCATCTTGCGCATGAAATCCCTCCCGCTCAGATCATCCCTGGGATCGGGCTCGGTATATCCCAATTGCTGGGCCCGGCGGACCACGTCATGGAACGAGGCATCCCCCGTGAAATGGTTGAAAATATAGGAGATGGTGCCGGAAAGGATCGCTTCGATGCGGATGATCCGGTCCCCGCTCACCAGCAGGTCCTTCAGCGTGCTGATGATGGGAAGCCCTGCCCCCACATTGGTCTCATAGAAAAAGTCCACCCCGTATTTGCGAACAGCATCGCGGAACCTCCGGTACTGATCATAGCTCCCGGAATTCCCGATCTTGTTGCAGGTCACCACCGAGATATTGGCCCTGAAAATTTCCTCATACCATTGCACCACCTCGGGGCTGGCGGAGTTGTCGATAAAAACGCTGTTGGGCAGGTTCATCGCTTTCATCCTGCGGACAAAATCCCCCAGGTCAGCGGGGTCCCCCGCAGCCTGCAGGTCCTCCTGCCAGGTTGAAAGCGGGATCCCGTCCTGGCTGAAGATCATCTTCCGGGTGTTGGTGATCCCCATGACGCGAAGCCTCAGGGAATTATTCCTGAGCAGGGCCTCCTCATGGGACTGGATCTGGGAAAGCAGGGTCCTGCCGATATTTCCCACTCCGAGGTAAAATATATGCAGGGTCTTCTGGGCATGCGTGAAAAATGCATCGTGGACGGCATTCAGCGCCTTGGAAAGGTCCTTGCGCCGGAGGGCCACCGAGATATTGAATTCCGAAGAACCCTGGGCGATGGCCGCCACGTTGATCCCGTTGCGGCCCAGGGCGCTGAACAGTTTCCCGGAGAGCCCATGGGTTTTTTTCATATGCTCGCCTACGACGGCCATGAGCGCGAG
>JANWKA010000034.1 GCA_025451655.1 Chitinophagaceae bacterium
AATGAATTCCACGGGTGAAAAACCAGGAGCCCAGGCCTTCAAAGTCACCTTTTTCCAGGAGGCTGTATTGTTCCCGCCCTTCCCTGGTCCGGGCCAGAACCAATTCCAGGTCTCCAAAGGATCCCGCAAATTCAGAAACTACCGGGTCCAGAAAAATATCACTTGCCCGGATGGGCGAACGCAGGGAAAGACCTTTCGGGCTGGTCACCCGGCTGAGGGCGACATAAGTCTGCCCAGGTGCGAATGCCCCTTTTCCGAAATCCAGGATCACCCGGTCAAAGCTCATCCCCTGGCTTTTATGGACCGTGATCGCCCAGGCCAGCTTAAGGGGGTATTGGGTGAAGGTGCCGATCACCTCTTCCTCGATCCGGTTTTTAGGTTTGTTATAGGTATAGCGGATATTCTCCCAACCCCGGGGGTCTACATCGAATTCAGACTGGTCGGATAGCTTCACCCGGATCTTTGAAGCTTCCAGGCCACAGACCTGTCCGATGGTCCCGTTGACCCATCTTCCCCCGGGATCATTGCGGATGAAGATGACCTGGGCACCCTCCCGAAGGGTAAGAAGCGCCCCGGTTGGAAATTTCCCCTTGTCGAAATCTCCGGTAATGGTTGCCATGAACTGGTATTGCGGGGCCTGGAGCCGGCCGAGTTTGGCCAGATTGACCCCATCCGCCACTGAATTCGTGGTGGTGAGGGTGATTGTAAACTCTTCATCCTGGAACCAATCCGGATCCACCAGGCGATTGTTGATTTCTTCCAGATCCTCATGTCCCACCGTATTGAGCCGGACCTGGTCCAGGAGTTGTATAAAGCGCGGGTCGGCCTGGCGGTAAACCTTTTTCAGTTCCACGCAAAGCAAGGGAAACTTTTCGAACACCTTGGCCCGGAAGAAATAAGGCTTTCCGTAAAGCTCTTCCAGGATCTGCTGCTCTTCGGATCCGGCACGGACAACGGGTTCCAGCTGGAACAGGTCCCCGATGCAGACCAGCTGCTTACCCCCGAAAGGGAGGGAGGGATTCCCGCCGTTGATCCTCAGGGAATAGTCAATCGCATCGATGAGATCGGCCCGGACCATGGAAATTTCATCGATGATCAGGGTATCCATGGCCGCAATCATCCGGTATTTGACCGATTGTTTTGAGAACCGGGTAATTCCGTCATCACAGGAAAGAATGACCCGGTGGGGGAGCTGGAAAAAGGAGTGGATGGTGACTCCGCCTACCTGGACTGCAGCGATGCCGGTGGGGGCCACCACAACCATATTCTTGAACCGTTCTTCCACCACGCGGCGCAGGAAGCTGGATTTGCCGGTCCCGGCCCTTCCGGTCAGGAAAAAGGATTCTCCCGTGCTCCGGATCAATTCCTGGGCGGCCTTCAACTCGGGATTGTCCTTGTCCCAGATCATTTTCTCCCCCCGATTTGCTTTCCGGCCACCAGTTCGTAGGAATGATCGATCATTTCCTTCAGCAGGTCCCGGCCCAGGGTTCCATCTACTGTTATGGTATTCCAATGCATTTTATTCATATGATAGCCCGGTTGGATCGCTTCATATCGCTCCCTCAGCGCGATGGCCCGCGCCGGTTCACATTTGGCGTTGATGGTCACCGGACTGGAATCCAGACTGAGGAGCAGGAACATTTTTCCGCCGTACTTGAATACCAGGTTGTTCGGGCCGAAGGGGGTATCCTCCCAGGCCTCCGGCTTGGATAGGGCATAATTCCGGATCTCTTCGGCATCCATAGGGGAAAATTACGAAAACGGGCCAAAAGGGCAGCCCCGGAATTTCCTACTTTTGAATGATGGAAGAAGTCCTGCTGATGGCTACGGCCAGAACCCCGATTGGGTCCCTCCAGGGGGCCCTGGCTCCGATTCCCTGTACCAGGTTGGGGGCAATCGCCATCCAGGCCGCTGTGAAAAGAGCCGGGATGGATCCTTCCCGGGTGGAGGAGGTATTTATGGGAAATGTCATCACTTCGGGGGAAGGCCAGGCACCTGCCAACCAGGCCAGTATTTTTGCAGGTCTCCCGGACCGGATCCCCTGTACAACGGTGAATAAGGTTTGCGCTTCCGGGATGAAGGCGATTGTCCTGGCCGCGCAGGGCATCCGGCTGGGGGACATCCGGACCGCCGTTGCCGGAGGGATGGAAAGCATGAGCAATACGCCCTATTACCTGGATAAGGCCCGGGGGGGGTACCGGCTGGGAAACGGGGTGGTGACCGATGGAATTCTTAAAGACGGGCTCTGGGATCCCTACCATGATTTCCATATGGGAAATGCTGCAGAACTTTGCGCGACCAAATACCGGATCAGCAGGGAGGACCAGGATGCCTTTGCACTGGAGAGCTACAGGAGAGCCCGGGTGGCGACCGAACAGGGGTATTTCAGTGCCGAAATTGTACCTGTTGAAACGGGGGGTAAGCAAGCCACTATCGTGGCCCGTGATGAAGAATACCAGAAACTCCAGGCCGAAAAAATACCCCAATTGAAACCCGCATTTCAAAAGGATGGAACCATCACCGCGGCGAATGCTTCAAAGATTAATGATGGGGCTGCAGCTGTGGTCCTGAGCAGCGGGAGCATGGCCAAAGAGCTCGGATTGACTCCCCTTGCCCGGATCGTTTCATTTGCGGACGCTTCACAGGCCCCCGAGTGGTTCACCACGACTCCGACCATCGCAATGAACCGGGCGTTGGGCAAAGCAGGGCTCCACATGAAGGATATGGATTATGCCGAGATCAACGAGGCATTTTCCTGTGTCGCCATTGCCAATGCCCGGGACCTGGAGATCGATCCCGCCCGCCTGAATGTCTGGGGCGGAGCAGTGGCCCTGGGTCATCCCATTGGATGCAGCGGAGCCAGGATTCTGGTCACCCTGGTTTCCATCCTGAGGCGGAACCACGGACGCTACGGAATCGCGGGCATCTGCAACGGGGGAGGAGGGGCCAGCGCGGTGATCGTGGAGGTTTTGTAGTGCAGTTTATTCCCGCTCCCAAAAATGTTCCCGGATGAAATCATCAGTCCCGGAAAAACCTGGGATCAGGACCGGCGCCCCCCTCTAAATTGATTGTCGGGATGCGCCTGATGCCTGTTTCAGATTTGCTCCCCGGGCGGTGGCCTACCTTTTTGGCGGGACAGAGCACCCCGGATTGTCCAGCCGGGCGGTTGCGGGCCGGAGGATCGGACTGGTAAGCCATTCAGGCGGTCTCCAGGCCCCGGTTTTTGCTATTTTAGGGGATAACCGATATTTTTGCACGATTTTTACCTTCAGGAATCGACTTTTCAAATCCGATCAGCATGCGTCAGATTGCCTTCAGACAGGCGCTCCGGGAAGCCTTGCAGGAAGAAATGCGCCGGGATGACCGGGTATTTCTGATGGGGGAAGAAGTAGCGGAATACCAGGGAGCCTATAAGGTAAGCCAGGGCTTGCTGGAAGAATTCGGGGAAAGAAGGGTGATCGACACTCCGATCTCGGAGCTCGGATTTGCTTCCATCGGGGTCGGAGCGGCTCAAAACGGCCTGCGCCCCGTGATTGAGTTCATGACCTGGAACTTCGCCAACCTGGCCCTGGACCAAATCCTCAACACGGCATCCAAAATGCTGGCCATGAGCGGGGGACAGGTCGGGTGCCCCATTGTGTTCCGGGGTCCCAACGGATCCGCCGGTCAGTTGGGTGCCCAGCATTCCACGGCCTACGAATCACTTTATGCCAATATTCCCGGATTGAAACTCATTTCGGTCTCCAACCCCTATGATGCCAAAGGCCTTCTGAAATCCTCCATCCGGGACGAGAACCCGGTAATATTCATGGAAAGCGAGGTGATGTACGGAGACCTGGGAGATGTGCCAGAGGAAGAGTACCTGATCCCGATCGGGAAGGCGGATGTAAAAAGGCAGGGAAAAGATGTGACCATCGTTTCGTTCAACAAGATGATGAAGGTGGCCCTTGGAGCCGCCGACGAGCTGGCCAAGGAAGGGGTGGAAGCAGAGGTGATCGACCTGCGCACCATCCGGCCCCTGGACTGGCATACCCTGGTGGATTCCGTGAAAAAGACGAACCGCCTGGTTATCGTGGAGGAACAATGGCCCTTCGCATCAGTTTCCTCCGAGATCGCTTACCGGATTCAGAAGGAGGCTTTCGATTACTTGGATGCCCCGGTCCGCAGGATCACCTCAGCAGATGCACCCATGCATTATGCCCCCAATCTCGTAGCCCAATACCTTCCCGATATCCCCAGAACCGTAAAACTGGTCAAGGAAGTCCTGTATATGGAAAAATAGGAAGCCGGAACCCTTCCTGCGAAGGACCGGCAGGTAATTGCTAGCAAGACCATGGCCAATATACTGATCGTAGATGATGAAAAAAGCATCCGCAAGACCCTGACCGAGATCCTGAGTTTTGAGGGATACAAGGTCGACGAAGCGGCTGACGGGGCAGAAGGATTCAGGCTCCTCCGGGAAAAGGCCTATGACGTGGTGCTTTGCGATATCAAGATGCCCAAGATGGACGGCATGGAGTTCCTTGAAAAAAGCAGGGAGCTGAATTCTGACCTTCCTGTGGTGATGGTATCGGGCCATGGCAATATCGATACCGCGGTGGAGGCAGTGAAAAAAGGGGCCTTCGATTATATTTCGAAGCCACCGGACCTGAACCGCCTCCTGATCACCATCCGCAACGCGATGGACCGGACCAATCTGGTGAAGGAAGCCAGGACCCTCCGCCGAAAGGCGATTGTGGCCCAGGAAATGATTGGCAGCTCCGAAGCTTTACGGAAGATCCGGGAAACCATCGATAAGGTGGCCCCAACCGAGGCCAGGGTCCTGATCACCGGGGAAAACGGGGTGGGAAAGGAACTGGTGGCCCGCTGGATTCATGAAAAAAGCCAGCGCAACGCGAGCCAGCTGGTGGAGGTGAACTGCGCAGCCATACCGGGCGAGCTCATCGAGAGTGAACTTTTCGGCCATGAGAAGGGATCTTTTACCTCCGCTATCAAGCAGCGGATCGGAAAATTTGAGCAGGCCCACGGTGGAACCCTGTTCCTGGATGAGATCGGGGACATGAGCCTCAATGCTCAGGCCAAAGTCCTCAGGGCCCTCCAGGAGGGAAAAATCACCCGGGTGGGCGGGGAAAAGGAAATCCAGGTTGACGTAAGGGTGGTGGCAGCAACGAACAAGGACCTGCTCCGGGAAGTGAACGAAAAAAATTTCAGGCTGGATCTCTATCACCGCCTGAGTGTGATCATCCTCCATGTGCCCTCGCTCAATGAGCGGAGGGAGGATATCATCGAACTGACGGAAAATTTCCTGGACCAAATCTGCGAGGAATACCGCATTGCGCGCAAGTCCATCGATCCCCAGGCCATGAAGATGCTGACCGAGAAGACCTGGGCCGGAAACGTTCGGGAACTCCATAATGTGGTGGAAAGGCTGGTGATCCTTTCGGGGAAAACCATTTCCGCTGAAGATGTGGACCAATATGTGTTTTCCGTAAAAGACCGGCGAAGCACCCTGGCCTGACCAGCCCGCCGCGACAGTCCGGGCAACAAAACCTAAAATCCGATTGATGAAATTGTCCCCGGCCCCTCAGAAGCAAAACCAGAAGGCGCCCCGAAAGCGCAAGAAATCCGTTCTCCGGGAATGGGTGGATGCTGCCATCTTCGCCATCGTGGCCGCCACCCTGATCCGGACCTTCCTTTTCGAGGCCTACACCATCCCGACCCCCTCCATGGAGAAATCCCTGCTGGTGCATGATTTCCTTTTCGTGGACAAGATCACCTATGGACCTAGGATTCCGATGACCCCGGTTGCAGTTCCCTTCACCCTCAATTCCCTGCCCCTGTTCAACCTGCAGTCCTATTCCAACTGGCCGCATTTTGGCTATCACCGGATCAAGGGCATGCGCCCTGTTCGCCGCAATGATGTAGTCGTCTTCAATTTTCCCCAGGGAGACACCGTGGTGCTTCAGACGGAGGGAAATTATACTTACTACCAACTGGTCCGGCAGATGGGAAGGCAGTCCGTACTCAACAACCCGGAATACACGATTGTCACCAGACCCATCGACCGGGAAGAAAACTATATCAAGCGCTGCATCGCCATCCCGGGCGATACCCTGGAAATCCGAAGGAGCGTGGTATATGTGAATGGGAAAGAAGCCGCCCTTCCTGCCCACAGCGAAATGTTCTATGATGTGCTGGCCAACCAGACTCCCTTCGATGCAGACCGGCTCGATGAGCTCAACATTGATCCTCCCCTGGGGGACCCGGTCCAGGACGGCAACAAGCTGATGTATACCTTCGACCTGACCCGGGACGGATTATTGGCCCTCAGGAAATTCTCCAATGTGATCAGTATCAGCCCCCAATATGCCACGGGTACGGACCTCGACGCCTTTCCCCATGATACGGCCCATTTCAAATGGGACGCGGATTATTTCGGGCCGGTTTGGATCCCGAAAAAGGGGGCCACCGTTCACCTGGATCTTTCCAATATCGCACTCTACCGGAGGGCCATTCAGACTTATGAGAAAAATTCATTATCAATCCGGGATACCACCATTTATATCAACGGGAAGCCCACCGACCACTATACGTTCCGGATGGATTATTACTGGATGATGGGGGATAACCGGCATAATTCCCTGGACTCCAGGTTCTGGGGTTTTGTTCCGGAGGACCATATTGTGGGGCGGGCCTGGTTCATCTGGATGAGCTATGGGCACCACGGAATCCGGTGGAGCCGCATATTCAGCGGAATCCATTAAAGGACCAGCCTCCAGGGATTTCTTTCTGCTTTACCGGTTTCCGGTTTGTTTCTGCGAAACCAGGGGTCCAACTTACATTCTTTCCGGAACCCGGATGCCTAGCAGGTCCATTCCCCGGGACAGGACCAGGGAAGTGGCCATTGCGATGCGGAGCCTCAGGGTTTTTTTCCAGGGTGTATCAGCCCGGGCGATGGGAAGTTCGGCGTAAAGGCTGTTAAAGGATTTGGCCAGGCCGTAGAGGTAAACCGCCAGTACGGAAGGATCGAGTTCCCGGGCTCCTTCTTCCAGAATGGAGGGATATTTTTCAAGCTGGAGGATCAGCTCCCTTTCCAGGGGCAACAGGGGTTGGCCATCCGGTACCCCTTTATGGATCATTCCGGGATCCGGTTCCTTCCTGAGGATAGACCGGATCCGGGCATGGGCATACTGGATGAACGGTGCGGTGAAGCCGTTCAGGTCGATGGATTCCTCGGGATCAAATACCATCCTTTTTTTAGGGTTGACCCGGAGCAGGAAAAATTTCATGGCCCCGATACCGATCATTTGATGAAGCTCCAGGCGTTCGGTTTCTGTAAAGTCCTTCACCTTTCCCTCCCCCCCGGCATGAGATGCCGCCGTTTCGATCATGTCCCGGATCAGGTCATCTGCATCCACCACGGTGCCTTCCCTGCTTTTCATCTTCCCGGTCGTCAGGTCTACCATGCCGTAGGAAAGGTGAAATATTCCCGAAGCATAGGGTTTGCCCAGCCGGGAAAGGACCAGGGCCAGCACCTTCATATGATAGTTTTGTTCATCTGCAATCACATAGATGCTCTGATCCATATGGTAATCGCCGTACTTTAATTCCGCGGTCCCCAGGTCCTGGGTGATATAAACCGAGGTGCCATCCTTGCGGATGAGCAACTTTTCATCCAGTCCGTCCCCGGTGAGGTCCACCCAGACCCCTCCTTCCGGCTTCCGGAAAAAGATCCCCCGCTGCAATCCGTCTTCCACAATCTCCTTGCCCAGGAGGTAGGTTTCACTTTCGTAATAAGTATGGTCAAACCGGATCCCCAATTGCCGGTAAGTTTCCTCAAATCCGGAATATACCCATCCGTTCATTTGGGCCCAAAGGTCCCGGGTATCAGGATCCCCGGCCTCCCAAAGCTGTAACAGGTGCTGGGTGGCTTTCATCAGGGGCGCCTCCCTTTCAGCCCGTTCCCGGTCCCATCCTTCGGCCATCAGGCCTTCGACCTCGCGCTGGTAATGATCGTTGAAGCTGACATAATACCTTCCCACGAAATGGTCCCCTTTCATCCCCTCAGACTGGGGCGTGGCCCCATTGGCGAAAAGTTTCCAGGCCACCATCGATTTGCAGATATGGATGCCCCGGTCATTGACGAGGTTGGCACGGATCACCTGGTTCCCGGTAGCAGCAAGGATGCGGGAAACGGCATCTCCCAGGAAATTGTTCCGGAGGTGGCCCAGGTGCAGGGGTTTGTTCGTATTGGGTGAGGAAAATTCCACCATGACCTTTTTACCGCCCGCCTCCGGGAGGGGCGGGTCGGAAAAATGACCGCTGATCCAGTCGACCAGCAGTTGATCCTGGATTTCAAGGTTCAGAAACCCTTTGACCACATTGAAGGCGCCAATCAGGCCGGGATGATCCCGGACCAGGTCGGCGCCCAGCCGCCCTGCCAGTTCCTGCGGGGGGATCCGAGCCTGTTTGGAAAGGGAAAAAACCACGATGGTATAATCCCCCCGGAATTCGGCCTTGGTCGGTGACACCGGAATATCCCGGTCCTTCACCGGGACGCCGGGGAGGGCTGAAAGGGAGGCAGAAGCTGCCCGTTGTATTTGCGATATGATATTCACAGGATCCGGGTGCAAATTAACAAGGAAGGCAGGATTTGCGCCATCCCGACTCCGGGCAGGCAAAGTTTTTGCACAGGATTTCATGACCAGGGGACCGTTAAACATCCTTTGATCCCTTCCGTCTTAGGAAGGACCAGGACCCGGGAATATCCAGACCGGAGTCCTGCTAACGGATATAAATTCCATCCCGATGAAAAAATCCTGTTTCCTGATCGCCTGCGCTCTGGGCCTGGTCCCCGCCCTTCCAGGCTATGGCCAGATCTCCCGCGGGAACTGGGTCCTGGGAACCTCCCTTGGTTCAGGGTCCTTGACTTCTTCCCGGGACCAGAACCAATACCTTTCCGGAAGTACCAGCTATTCCGGAACTTCCCAAACAACGGCTTCCACTTCCTTCAGCTTTGCCTTAAACCCCCAGATCGGATATTTCGTGGCTGATCATCTGGCCATCGGAGGGATCCTTTCCCTGGAAATCTCCTCCAGCCAAAGCAACCAGACCAGTTCGGCCGGATCCGGGATTCCCTCGGATATTTCCCGGTCCAACAGCTATTCCTTTACGGCAGGACCGTTTATCCGGTATTATTTCGGAGATCCAGTCCTGTCGAGCACCCTGTTTTTCATTCAGGCAGATGCCCGCGGGGGGACAGGGGACGGCAACAGCACGGTGACCAGCTACCGGACCACCTATATCTCCAATTCTACTGGCCAGGGATCCGGGGGATTCTACTGGAACGCCGCGGGGGAGCTCGGGCTGGTCCATTTCATCAGCAAATCGGCCGGACTTATGGTCTATGCCGGTTATGGCTATACCCTTACCCAGGGTTCCCAGCTCACCACCACCAATTATGCCTACAAGGGAGTCAACACCGGGGCACCCGATGCAGTGGATCATCATAATTACAGGAATGGATCCGGGGAAGTCCTGATCGGTGCAGGATTCAATATCTACTTCAATTCCAGGAAGAAAAGCTTTCTTTCCCCTAAAGGGTGAGGCTCATCCAGAGGCCGCACCCGTAATGGCCCGTATGTCCCATCGGAGATTTCAGGTAGGTGAAACCGGTGCTTTCATACAGTTTGTGGGCAGCTTTCAGCTGGGGCATGGTTTCAAGATAACAGGTCCGGTAGCCTGTTTCCCGGGCAAAGGCAAGGCAACGATCCAGGAGCATCCGGCCCAGGCCGCTGCCCCGGGCTTCAGGGACCAAATACATTTTCTGCAATTCGCAGACCCCCGCAGCTCCTCCCTCGAGGGAATGGATCCCGGCACCTCCCAGGATGGTCGTACCGCTCCTCGCCACGAAATACCTGCTCCCGGGATCTGAAAATAATTGGAAAAGATGATCGGTTGCCGGATCAGAAAAAACGGTCCCCGGGCCCCCGATCCCGAATTCGGTCAGGGTTTCCCTGATGATCCGGGCAATGCTGGGATCATCTTGCCGGAGCATGGTCGTAACCTGGATGGGTTCCATGGAAGGTTTTGAACGAATCAGCGCTTGAATTGGCGGTTCCCCTGCCCGCATTCCAATCGGGATCATCCCCAAAATGTATTGATAATCAATCAGGTATCCCGATCTTTTGAGATTCCCATAACGGAACCTGACAATATTGCATACTCCCTGCCCTTGGCATAATCATTGTCAATTTCTTACACAAATCCATTTCCATAAAAGGAGAAATATACTATGGCAAAAATAATTGGAATTGACCTGGGTACCACCAACTCCTGCGTAGCCGTCATGGAAGGTAACGAACCCGTGGTGATCGCCAATGACGAGGGACGGAGAACCACCCCATCGGTCGTGGCATTTCTGAAAAACGGAGAAAGGAAGGTGGGCGACCCGGCCAAGCGCCAGGCCATCACCAATCCGGTCAATACCATCATGTCCGTTAAAAGGTTCATGGGCCGTCATTTTGATGAAGTGGGCAATGAGATCCCCCACTGGAGCTATAAGGTCGTGCGCGGGGATAATAATACTACCCGGATCGATATCGACGGCAGGCTCTATACCCCGCAGGAAATTTCTGCAATGATCCTCCAGAAGATGAAAAAAACAGCTGAGGATTACCTCGGCCAGGAAATCTCCGAGGCCGTCATCACCGTGCCTGCCTATTTCAATGATGCGCAGCGCCAGGCGACCAAGGAAGCCGGGGAAATTGCGGGTCTCAATGTCCGCAGGATCATCAACGAACCCACCGCCGCCGCGCTTGCCTATGGCCTGGATAAAAAGCACCAGGACAGCAGGATCGCGGTTTTTGACCTGGGTGGAGGCACATTCGATATCTCCATCCTGGAACTCGGGGACGGCGTTTTCGAGGTGAAATCCACCAATGGGGACACCCACCTGGGCGGGGACGATTTTGACAAGATGATCATGGACTGGCTGGCCGATGAATTCAAAAAGGAGGAAGCAGTTGACCTGCGCAAGGACCCCATGGCCTGGCAGCGACTCAAGGATGCAGCGGAAAAAGCCAAAATCGAGCTGTCCTCCTCGCAGGAAACCGAGATCAATCTCCCCTATATCACCGCGGTGGACGGGGTACCCAAACACCTGGTGAAAAAAATGAACCGGTCCCGGTTCGAGCAGCTCTGCGACACCCTCGTGGAACGGACCCTGGAACCCTGCCGCAAAGCCCTGAAAGATGCCGGCCTGACCACCGGCGAGATCTCCGAAGTGATCCTGGTCGGGGGTTCCACCCGGATCCCCAAAATTCAGGAAGTGGTCGAAAAATTCTTTGGAAAGAAGCCTTCCAAGGGGGTGAACCCGGATGAAGTGGTCGCTGTAGGTGCTGCGATCCAGGGTGGCGTGCTAACCGGGGAAGTGAAGGATGTCCTGTTGCTCGATGTCACCCCCCTCAGCCTGGGGATTGAAACCATGGGCAGCGTGATGACCCGCCTGATCGATTCCAACACCACAATCCCCACCAAGAAATCAGAAGTCTTTTCCACAGCTTCGGACAATCAGCCCAGCGTGGAGATCCATGTGCTGCAGGGAGAAAGGCCCATGGCATCCCAGAACCGCACCCTGGGCAGGTTTATCCTGGATGGCATCCCGCCTGCGCCCCGGGGAATCCCCCAGGTGGAAGTATCCTTCGATATCGATGCCAACGGGATCCTTCATGTCACGGCAAAGGACAAGGGCACCGGGAAATCCCAAAATATCCGGATTGAGGCCGGAAGCGGACTGAGCAAGGAAGAGATTGAAAAGATGAAGAATGAGGCCAAAGTGAACGAAGCCTCGGACAAGGAGGCCAGGGAAAAGATTGAAAAACTCAACCAGGCCGACGGGATGATTTTCAGCACCGAAAAGCAATTGAAGGAATACGGAGAAAAGATCCCTGCGGATAAGAAGGCTCCCATCGAAGCCTCGCTGGACAAGCTCAGGGAAGCCCACAAGACCCAGAACCTTGCGGGAATCGATTCGGCCATGGCGGAACTGAACAAAAACTGGGCCGCCGCATCAGAGGAGCTCTATAAGGCCAGCCAGCAGGCAGGACCTGCCGGGCCCGAACAGAACGGTCACCCGGGGGATCAGCAGGAAAATCAGGGGGGAGGCCAGGGCGGAGAGAGCACCGTGACCGATGTTCCTTTCGAAGAGGTGAAATAAACGGCATATAATTGGTGCGGAAAGGTTGGGCCTGTTGGTCCAGCCTTTTTTCATGCCCGAAACCAAAGCAAGGAATTTATGGAGCTCCGGTCGATCAACCCAACCAGTGGCAAAACCCTGAAGCGTTACTCCGTACCCGGTCCCTCCCGGGTGGACCAGATGATCCGGGCGACTTTCCGGGCGCAGAAGACCTGGAAGGGCTGGCCCCCCGGGGACCGGGCCTCCCTGCTGGACCAGGCGGCCCGGATCCTGAAAGAGCGCAGCAGGGATTTGGGGAAGCTGATGGCCCTGGAAATGGGAAAACCGATGACCCAGGGGATTGCAGAGGCGGAAAAATGTGCTTCGGCCTGCCTCTATTATTCCGCGAACGCGGAACGGTTCCTGGCACCGGAACCAGTTGAAACCGATGCCTCCCAAAGCATGGTGGTGCAGGAGCCCCTGGGAATTGTCCTGGGAGTGATGCCATGGAACTTTCCGTTCTGGCAGGTATTCCGCTTTGCGGTCCCCACTCTTGCCGCTGGGAACGGGGTGCTGCTCAAACATGCCTCCTGTGTCCCGGGCTGCGCCACGGCCATCGAAAAAATATTCCTGGAAGCCGGGTTCCCTGCAGGACTTTTCAGGACCCTTCTGGTCCCCTCCGGGCAGGTCCCGGCCATCCTGTCCCATCCCCTGGTCAGCGCGGTCTCCCTGACCGGCAGCACCGGGGCGGGGAAGGACATCGCCCGGAGAGCCGGAGCTCTATTGAAAAAGGCTGTCCTGGAACTCGGGGGCAGCGATGCCTACCTGGTACTGGAGGACGCTGATCTGGAAATGGCTGCCGAGACCTGTGTAAAAAGCCGGCTGATCAATAACGGCGAAAGCTGCATCGCCGCCAAGCGTTTTATCGTAGTGGAAGATGTTTTTGACGAATTCCTGGAAAAATTTGTTTCCCGGATGGCATCCCGGAAAATGGGAGATCCCCTGGATCCTTCCACCGAGGTCGGCCCTCTGGCGAGGGCAGACCTCAGGAAGAGCCTGCACCTGCAGGTGCGCAAAAGCATCCGGCTGGGAGCCCGTTGTGTTCTCGGGGGCTCCATTCCCGAAGGTCCGGGCGCCTTCTATCCACCCACTGTCCTCACCCGCGTGAAAAAAGGAATGCCGGCCTTTGACGAAGAATTATTTGGACCGGTCGCTGCCCTGATCCGGGCCAGGGATGAAAAGCAGGCCATTGCTATGGCCAATGACAGTTCCTTCGGCCTGGGGGCCGCCGTATTCACCCGGGACCTGGAACGCGGCCTGCGGATTGCCCGGACGGAGCTGGAAGCGGGCAATTGTTTTGTCAACGGCCTGGTCAAATCCGATCCCAGGCTTCCTTTCGGCGGGGTAAAACAATCCGGCTACGGCCGGGAATTGGGCAGTTACGGCATCCGGGAGTTTGTCAATATCAAGACGGTCTGGATTCGTTGAACCCGTTTGCGACCCGGGCCAATCACCCGGGCTCCACCGGTGAATGGACCAGGGGCTTGCTCTGGGTTTTATGGAGATAGGCGTTGGGGTTATGGCTCAGGGCGCTTTGGGGAAGCCAGGGCCACCAGCTTCCCAGATCCTTTTTAATGATATCCCTGTAAAAATGGGGCAGGACTTTTGATTCCCCTTCGAAAAATTTGCGGAAGCTCCGGTCCTGAACCAGGTTTTCCCTGACCTTGCGATAAAACCGGATCCGGCCCCATCCTTCGGAAGAAACGGCCCGCATCAGGTTCATCCACCGGGCCGTGGCCTGGGATCCGTTTTTGAACCGCCGGTATATCGCCCGGGGTGAAAAGGAATATTCCGTCAGATCAATCACCTTATCGTAAAAATCCACCCATTCATAATTTTTGGGCTTGATATTCATGGCCAGGTGGTTGTTGAGGAAATGGAAGGGAAAAGGAATGACCCTTCCTTCTTTTTGATAATCCAGGTTATGGGGCGCGGCCTCACCGAAACAGGTCAGCAGGGAATAACCCGGGAAAGCGCAGGGGGTGCGGTCCAGGAATTTTTTGGTCAGCTCGAAGGGCTCGGACCCCCCATCGCTATCCAGGCCAAAAACAAAATTGGTTTGCACATAGGGGACATACCGGAAAATGTTATTGATGTGATCGGAGATCTGAACCACTTTTTGCTCCCCGGATATCCGGGAGGTCCGGGATTTATTTCCCAGCTCAAACCAGGATTCGATCCCGGGCAAAAGGGCCATGAAACCGTTTTGCCGGAGGATTTTCAGGTGATTATCCGACAGGATCGACAGGCTGTTTTCAGCAATGAAGGAAAAGCTCTTCAGCGGTGCAGCAGAAGCAATCGCATCCAGGCTTTCGTCAAAACGGATGCCGAAATTGGGATCGTGCCAGACGATCCATGGCTTTTTGAATTTGGTGAGCAGGAACCGGAGGTCTGATGCGATGATCTGATAATCCAGGGGCTGGTAGGGTACCTCCGAATCGATGCAGAAAGAGCAGGTATAGGGACAGCCCACACTGCCCAGCATGGGGATAATTTTGAGAAAGGGGGCTTTATCCAGGGTGGGTTTGATGAATTTCCAGCGTTCCTCGACCCCGCATAAATGGCTGGGTTGTTTCCCGGCGGACAATTGTTTTCCAAGGGGTTTTTGCGGAACGCAATTATTCAGGACTTCGGCAATGGTGGACCGGTTGGTGAACCCGAGGACATAGTCGAAATAATGAATGGCATCATCCGGATAGCACCTGGCATGAGGACCTCCCAGGACCGTCACCACCCCCTGGCTGCGGTAATAATTGCTCAGCGCATAGGAAAGCAGGGCGGCCTGAGTGAAGGATCCGATAATGACCAGATCAATCCCGCGGGGCAGGTCCCGGACCAGGTCTTCCTGCCCGGTATAACATATCAGGGTTACTTCATGGCCTTCCTGTTCACACCAGGTAGCAATTACCTGGGGCATGATGCTGGCCAGGTTGGCATGCATGATTTGAGCCCATAAGGTTTTCGTGGGCCGTTTGCAAACCAGGTCGATTATGCCGACTTTTAGTTTTCTCATGAATGAAATCTTTTATTCCTTCAAAAAAATCCCCGCGGAAATTTTCCAATCCGGCCAGCTACCCGATCTGCGCATTTAGGACCGGTATCGTCGTTCCCTGACCATACTCTTATCCCGGGGGAAGGGGCCCATTTGGGGAAAAGGGAAAAATTTCCCTAAAGTCTTCATCGCGAGCGAGGGAGGGTTCCCCTGCTGAGGTAATCCGTAAGATGAAGGGGTATTTGAAACACTAAATCCAATCCTGTTTTTCGCTATTGGAGCAAAGCCACCGAGCTCGGAGAAATGGGGCATTGGTGCTGATTGAGCTCCCGACCTAATTTGTGCCTTAATGAACGGTTCCCTGCTTTTCTTTCCAGAAATTGAAAGGTAATATATTTTTTTCGGCGATCCATAAAAATTTGGAAAGGTTTCAGGAACCGGGTTTTCCGCTGAAAGGATCGGTCCCGGGCCCGGGAAAGGAGCCCTGGACCGCCGGTTCATTTTCCCCGGAAGCCGGATGAATCCCCGGGATGCCCCTCCAGGAGTGGTTTCAGGGATGCACCCGGTCAGTTCCCAACCGGATCAGGGCGACAGAAAAAGGCCCCATGGGGATATTTTCAGCCGGGGTAACCAGGTGTCCCGGGGGATTTTCCCCCGTCGAGGGATCCACATATTCCATCTGAACCGATCCGGGTATACCGGCAATCTGAAGCCGGATGGCCTGGTTCCTTTTATTAATCACGAGCAGTTCCTCCCCCTTTTTCCCCCGGTAGGCCTGGGCAGCGACCTGGTCCGAACCGGTCCCGGTGGCCACCAGGGTGTCGCCGGGGCCCAGGTTTTCCCGGATGAGGCTGAGGACCCAGTATCTGGCATTCGGCCTTCCATTGATCCAGTCGATCATGCTCACTTCCGGATATTGGGTCGGGTATCCTACCAGTTGAGATTCCCCCACCACATCGATACCCATCTTTTGCAATTCCAGGAAGGTGTAGGCAAACATCGCCCCGGATAAATTCCAGTACCCTGCGGGTATTGAAGCAGAATAGGAATCACCCAGGATGTTGCCCAGCTCATCAATATCCGTGAAAGTATTTGGCGCCAGGCGCCGGCGGATGCTTTCGATATAACGGACCTTGTCCAGGAAATCGTTTGCCTGGTCAAAAAAGCTGTACTGGATCTGGTCCAGCGTAAGGCCCGATGCATCCGGGGTCGCGTAAAAATGATAGGAAATGCCATCCGGGCGGACCCCGGCCTGGTGGTGGGCCGGATTGAGAAAGTATTCAAACCAGTCCGGGTTGGTCTCCAAGGCAAGGGCCATCCCGATGAACCTGGTTTGGGGCGACACCTTCCTCATGGCGCGGACCAGGGCGTCATAGATCCGGGTATATGCTTGCGGGGAAAAGTCATGCTCCAGGTCCGGCTCGTTGAGGACTTCCCAAAAAGGAATCCGGTAATGGTGGCCGGAGGGGTGGAATACCCCATGTTCATCCCGGAACCCGCCCCGGGTGTACCAGTCCAGAAGCCGGGTATAATACCCCGTCAGTTCCTTCAGGGTGGTATCCCTTAAACGGGACCCCTGGGAATAACCCCAGGCAACCTGGTCCGGATCGGAAGGATAGGAGACAGGACGGTCCGTCCGGAACATCCAGGCCGGGATCGTGCTGAAATTGATCACCGTGCTGTGGCCCCGGGTCGCCTCCATGAAATCCTCCATGAGGGGATCCGTCCTGCTGAAATCCCAGAATGTGGAGTCCCGGGTCGGGGCCCGGAGTTCTGCCACCGCCAGGTGAGGATAAGGAAACCAGGGTACATAACGCACTGCATCTGCGCCCAGGTCCCGAAGGGCCCCGAATGCTCCCTGATGGATCGGGGAATGGTCCCGGAGCATGGGGTTGGCCACCACCTGGAGGGTGGCCCTGGTCCTGGATACCCGTATCCTCTCATTCCAGTGGACGGAAAGAACCAGGTTTTGACCCCGGGCAGGTAAAAGGCCGGCAATAACGGGGGCAGTTGCATGAAGGATACGGGAAAGGGCAGGGGGGAGGCGCATCAAATCAGTATTGGAAGCTGATCCCGGACCTGATTCCGGGATTGAATCCCAGGAAGGTCCTTATTCCACCTTGGAGATCTTGAGCATGTTGGTGGGAATATGCTGGGTTACGGGTATGCTTCCGGTGTTGACCACTACGTCTCCCTTGCGGATAAACCCCCGTTCCCTCAGGATACTGATCTGGTCAAAAATGATGGAATCTACGCTTTCCTCCTCCGCGTAATAGAAAGCCCTCACCCCCCAGCTGAGGCTGAGCTGGTTGACCAGGCTTTTTTCCTTGGTGAAAATATACAGGGATGCCTTGGGCCGGTAACTGGAGAGCATGAATCCGGTATAACCACTCTGGGTCATTCCGATCAGGGCATCCGCATTGACGTCTTCGGCGATCCTGCAGGCATTGTAGCAGAGCGCGTCGCTGAGAAAGCTGGGGGAATGTTTTTGGGGGGTCAGGTTCCGGTTATATATAATGTCTTCCTTTTCCACCTCCTCAATGATTTTCTTCATGGTCTCCACCACCAGCTCCGGAAACTGGCCTGTGGCGGTCTCCCCGCTCAGCATCACCGCATCGGCCCCTTCCAGGACGGCATTCGCTACATCGGTGATCTCGCTTCGGTTGGGTTTGACCCGGTCCATCATGCTTTCCATCATCTGGGTGGCCACGATCACCGGCTTGGCCCGGTGGATGCATTTGCGAATGATGTTCTTCTGGATCATGGGGACCTGTTCGACGGGAAGCTCTACCCCGAGGTCTCCGCGGGCGATCATGATCCCGTCGGATTCCCAGATGATTTCCTTGAGGTTGTCCAGGGCCTCGGGCTTCTCGATCTTGGCGATGATCTTGATTTTGCTGTCCTTTTCATTCAGCCTGCTGCGCAACTGGATCAGGTCCTTCACATTGCGGACGAAGGAAAGGGCCACCCATTCCAGTTTCTGCTCAATGACAAATTCCAGGTCTGCCAGGTCTTTTTCGGTCAGGCAGGGAAGGGAGATCCGGGTATCCGGAAGATTGACGCCTTTGTTGGAAGAAAGGGTTCCACCAATGATCACTTCCACTTTGACCTCATGGTTGGCGGAAATGGAGGTCACTTTCACCTCGATCTTCCCGTCATCGATCAGAATTTTGTTGCCTACCTGGACATCCTTGTGGAAATCAGGATAGGAGATATAGATTTTTTCCTTGGTGCCCAGGCATTTTTCATTGGTGAATGTAAGCTGGTCGCCCGGCTGGATGGTGAGGGCGTTGTTCTCTATCTTTCCCACCCTCAGCTTCGGACCCTGGAGATCGCCCAGCATGGCCACATTGAAGGGCTGGGTCTTGTTGATTTTCCGTATGGAATTGATCACATCCAGCTTGTCCTCCAGGGTGCCATGGGAGAAATTAAGGCGAAATACATTGACCCCGGCCCGCACCAGGGAAAGAAGCTGATCATAAGTGCTGCAGGCAGGCCCCACGGTGGCGACAATCTTGGTTTTATGAGTGGAGTGGAGCTTCGCCTCCTCATGATTCATCGACTTGTGGATGTACTTCGAAAGGTCCGTCATGGGTGTAGGGCTTTGTTTGGTTGATCAGCTTGAGAGAATCCTGATGATGTTGAACCATTCGTTATCGATCCGCTGCGGTGTCTTGATGGCTTTTTCCAGGGGGGTATAATGGAGTTTGTTGTTAACGATTCCGATCATGCAGTTGACCTTCCCCTCCTTCAGCGCCTCAATGGCTGCGAAACCCAGGCGGGAAGCGATCAGCCGGTCCAGGCAGGTCGGTGAGCCTCCGCGCTGGATATGGCCCAGGATACAAACCCGGGTATCGAGATTGGGCACCTGCTCCCTGATTTCCCTGGCAACTTCTGTTGCCCCTCCGAAAGCTTCTCCTTCAGCCACCACGATCAGGTTGACGAGCTTCTTCCTCTTTTCATTGGCCCTCAGGGAAGCGATGAGATCCTCCATATTGGTGCGGTGTTCCGGCACCAGGACGTTTTCTGCGCCGGTGGCTATTCCGCTATGCAGGGCAATATACCCGGCGTCCCTTCCCATGACCTCGATGATGAAGAGGCGGTCATGGGCGTCTGCCGTATCCCGGATCTTGTCAATGGCGCTGACCGCGGTATTGACCGCGGTATCGAATCCAATGGTAAAATCTGATCCGGCAATATCC
>JANWKA010000035.1 GCA_025451655.1 Chitinophagaceae bacterium
TCAGGATGATGGATCAGATGACCAACGACCGGATCGGGTTGCTGGTTTTTGCCGGAAATGCCTATCTCCAGATGCCCCTGACGGTGGATTTCAGCGCGGCCCGGATGTACCTCAATACCGTGACTCCTGAAATGGTTCCCACCCCGGGGACGGATATATCCAAGGCGATTGAGAACTCGGATGCCGCCTTCGACCCCAGGGAAAAGCTCCATAAAGCGATCGTCCTGATCTCGGACGGGGAAGACTGGGATAACGGCGCCATAGAGGCTGCCAAAACATCTTATGAAAACGGGGTGGTGATCAATACGGTTTGTGTGGGAACTCCCGAAGGGGCACCTTTCAAGGATCCGGCAACCGGGGATTTCAAGCGGGATGAAAACGGTAACCTGGTGATCACCAGGCCGAATCCGGAAGAAATGAAGGCCATTGCAGATGCTGGCCATGGCATTTACCAGCACCTGGACAATACCGCCCAGGTCGCCTCGGCCCTTGTTCAAAGGCTGGATGCCATGCAGCAAAAGGAATTCGGGGAAAACCTGTTCACGGATTATTCCAGCTATTTCCAATATTTTCTGGGGATTGCCCTGGTCCTTTTGATCATCGAATTTTGCCTTCCGGAAAAAAGCCGGAAGCTTGCAGCTCAAACAGAATGAAACGATTCATCTCTTCGCCATACCCAATGAAGGCCGGGGTCACCCTGATCGCCCTTGCAAGCTCCTTCGCCTTTGGATCCAAAGCCCTCGCCCAGAACGCGAACCTGCTGATCCGGAAGGGAAATCAACTGTATGAGCAGCAACAATACCCGGACGCTGAGGCAGAATACAAAAAAGCCCTGGACCGGAAAAAAAATGAACCCGCGGCGCTTTTCAACCTGGGCAATACCCTCTACCAGCAGAAACAGTACCAGGAAGCTTCACAGCAATTTGAAGCCAGTACCCGGTATTTCAGGGATTCCGGTTCTCTTTCCGGAGCAAATTATAATTCCGGCAACACCTTCCTGTCCAGAAAGGACTGGAAGGGAGGGCTCTCCAAACTGGAAAATGCCCTGAAGCTGAATCCGAAGGATGAGGATGCCCGTTACAACCTGGCTTACGCTGAAGAAATGCTGAAGAAAAAGGGAGGCAGTGGCGGTGGCGGAAGCAAAAACCAGCAGAACAAAAACCAGAATAAAAACCAGAACCAGCAAAATAAGCAGAACCATTCCAATCCCGAACAGAATCAGCAGAATAACCAGCAAAACCAAAACCAGCCCCAACCCAGCAAACTGACCCGGCAACAGGCAGACCAGCTCCTGGCTGCAGCCGCCCAGGAAGAGCAGAAGATCCAGGACAAACAACAGAAGGACAAAAAAGCGGTGCCCGTGGAAACTGAAAGGGATTGGTGACCCTGGTTCCGGGACCATGCATCGCCCCGGAGGATGCCTCCGGGCATGGGAGGCGATGGGCTGAATCCTCATTTTGTACCTTTGGGGGTAAAAACATCGGGTTAATCCATGCAGCTTTATTGCGAATCCTTATCTGGCTATAAAAGATTGGCTACAAGGGAAGTCATGGTCGGTGACCTGGCCCTGGGGAATTTTAATCCCATCCGGGTCCAGACCATGACCACTACCGATACCATGGACACGGATGGGACGGTGCAGCAAGCCATTCGTTGCATCCGGGCCGGGGCGGAGCTGGTACGGATTACCGCCCCCAGCAAGAACGAAGCAGAAAACCTGCTTCGGATCAAAAACGCCCTCAGGGCCCTGGGGTACCAGACTCCCCTGGTCGCCGACATCCATTTTACCCCGAATGCGGCAGAGATCGCCGCCAGGATCGTGGAAAAGGTCCGGATCAATCCAGGAAATTACCTGGACCGGAAAAAGTTCGAGCACATCGAGTACACGGACGGTACTTACCAGAATGAAATTGAACGGATCCGCGACCGGTTCAGGCCGCTGTTGAAAATCTGCAAGGAATACGGGACTGCCCTGCGGATCGGAACCAACCATGGATCACTCAGTGACCGGATCATGAGCCGTTATGGGGATACCCCCACGGGAATGGTGGAGAGCGCCATGGAATTCCTGCGTATTGCGGAAGATGAAGGCTTCTATTCCATCGTGCTGAGCATGAAATCCTCCAATCCCAAGGTGATGGTCCAGGCTTACAGGCTGCTGATCAGCAAAATGGGGGAGGAGGGAATGCATTATCCCCTACACCTGGGGGTAACCGAAGCGGGAGATGGGGAAGATGGAAGGATCAAATCTGCCGTGGGGATCGGAACCCTGCTGGAAGATGGGATTGGGGATACCATCAGGGTGTCCCTCACCGAAGAACCCGAACAGGAAATTCCGGTGTGCCGGAACCTGGTTGGGCGATACGAATTAAGGGAGCGGCTTCCAACCCCGGTTCACCCAGTCGGGGAAATCCCCTATGATCCCTTCACCTTTAATCGCCGGCCCACCCGGGAGACCGGGTTGATAGGGGGAAAACAGGTTCCTGTGGTGATCTCCGATTTCAGCCACCTGAAATCATTTGGTGAATCGGTCCTGCCAGCTGCCGGCTTTTCCCGCAAATCAGATGCAGGCCCCTGGACCCCCGGGGATGCCTCCCCGGATTACATTTATTCCGGGGATTTCATGCCTTCCTTTTCCGGGGACGAAAAGATCCGGATCATCTGCAATTCGGGAACCTGGATGGAATTAACCGTCCGTAAAAATATTTTCCCCCTTTTCCGCCCTGCTGATTACCTGCAGACCGTCCTGAAATCCGATGAAATCAATTTTATCCGGACCGACCTGTGCAGCCCTGAGCTCATGGAAGCCATCCGGATGGATCCTACTGCGGTCCTGGTCCTGGAATCCACCGATCCCAATGCGATGGCCTCGATCCGGGTCCAGTTCATGAAGCTGATGAGCCAGGGGGTACTCACCCCGGTCATCATCAGGGTACTTGCCAACCAGCAGGATGAGGACCAGACCCTGATCCAGTTTGCGGTGGAATCCGGGGCCCTGCTGCTGGATGGAATGGGAGACGGCATCCTGCTGAGTGACGACCCGGTAAACCCCATCCTCGATCCGGCCTCCGCTAACCGGCTGGCCTTCGGGATCCTGCAGGCCACCCGAAACCGGATTTCCAAAACCGATTATATTTCCTGCCCTTCCTGCGGCAGGACCCAGTTCGAGCTCATGGAGACCACCTCCAGGATCCGGTCCGTGACCAGCCACCTGAAAGGAGTCAAGATAGCCATCATGGGCTGCATTGTGAACGGGCCAGGCGAGATGGCGGATGCAGATTTCGGCTACGTTGGCAGCGGCCTGGGAAAGATTACCCTGTACCGGGGAAAGGATGTCGTAAAACGGGGTTTGAATCCGGAAGTGGCGGTGGATGAGCTGATCCGCCTGATCCGGGAGAACGGCATGTGGAGCGACCCCGCGCCCTCCGGCCCGGGGTCCGCATCCTGAATTTTCTCCATCCTATTCCTGCGATTTCCACCAAACCGCTGCCATAAAACACTGCCCCAACCGGTTAATGGCCTGGCCGGGAATACTGCAGCATCCACTGGTAAACATTGAGGTTATTCAACTTGTAATTGGGGTTGTAGGCCTCATCCCAGGAATCATGCCCGGACGCCGGAAAAAGAGTCAGGATCGCCAGGGGGTTCGGGGTTGGCTTAAAGGCATTGATGTATTTGACATAATCCACCGAATAGAAAGAAGGAACAGTGGGATCGTTCTGGTTCTGGAGGGCCCAGGTGGCCAGGTCTGTAGCAGCTATCGGTGCTGCCTTGTTGGGCTCGGGATAGGAAGCTCCGGCAACAGGCAGGATGGCGGCCAGTCTGCGGGCATAGTTCACCCCTGCCGCGGGATATTGCCAGACCACTCCGCCTCCCATGCTCAATCCGGTAAGATAAATCCGGGTGGTATCAATCCGGTAATGGGAAATGGCATACTGGATCGTGGCCTGAATATCACCGGGCTGTGGCCAGTTCCTGAACTGGGGGGAAAGAACGATAAAGGAAAAAGTTTTTCCGTTCACGGAAAAAGAGGCCGGGAAGGTCTTGTTGTTGATCAGCTTGGGAGGGCCGTTGCGTAGCACATAGGGCAATTGGGAAGAAGAGCCGTTGCCCAGCTCCCCCATTCCATGGCAGAAAATCATTAGCGGATAATGCTGGGTGGTACTGTAATATTTGGCGGGCAGGCTTTGGTAAAATCCTCCGATATTTCCATCGATGGAATGGTACTGCGGAGTTTGAACAGGGGGCGCTGTTTCCACTACAGTGGTACTCATCTTGATGGCTGCCTGTTGGGATGCGGCGGTTGCCGGGCCGGGTTTTGCCGGAGGGGTGATCCCGTCTTTCTGGCAGGCGCCCGTTACCAGGAGGGCAATAAACACCCACCCTGTTTTTTGCAGGTTTTGTTTCATGGATATGCCTGTTTAGGGTTGTGAAAAAAATCACTCGGTTACAGGAACCAAAACGAGGACCTCCCGGCTAAATTGCCGCGATGCGGAGGAATTAACGTTGCTTTAAAACATGGAGATTTCTTGTATTTATTTTTCTGCTCATTCAAGTCCGGTTATCCGTCATTCATTCCAAATCCCTTACCGGGGCAATCTGATCCGGAAGAGGGCCAGGATTCCAGGAAGAATGGATGATCAGGGCGGCCCCGAGGGCGGAGGCCTGCCCGGTTTCCGAGGCCCTCAGGCGGAACCCTGGAAAGCATTGCGACAGCATGCCGAGGAATACCCGGTTCCTGCTGAATCCGCCATCCACAAAAATATGGCCGGGGGGAGCCTTTCCAAGGACCAGCCGGATGCACCGCTCCTGTTTTTGAACAATCCCATGCATCAGCTGGTGGAAGGCATGGCTGGAGGAAGCATATTTTTCCGGCTGGAATTCAATGGAGGACAGATCCTCCGGCACCCAATGTGGATCAAAAGGCATGGAGGCTAAAATGCCGGGATCCATTTTAAAATATAAAGCGATCCGTTTCAGGGAAGATTCATACCTGGGACCGACCAGGAACCTGGAGGCTTTCACCGGCCTTCCATCGGTCCTGAGGTAACAAAGGCAATCCTGCTCCAGTTCCACCTTGGAAAGAGGTTCATCATTGAAAGGATTCAACGCAACGGACCAGGTTCCCGTGGAAACCAGGATGAAGGGTTCCCGGAAGGTCAACAGGTAGGGGATCAGGGCCGCAGCGCTGTCCTGGACCCCGGTTCCGGCCATCATTCCGCTGGAAGCCCAAAGGACCGGGACTGCTCCGGTTTCCGGAAGGATGGGAGCCAGTTTTGGAAGGATCATTTCTTTTTCCACCCAGTCCAGGTAATGCCCGGTAGAAAAATTCCAAAGCAACGTATGGCAGCCAATGCTGGTAAGCCCTGAACTGAACTGACCCGTCACCAGGCTGGCCAACCATTGGGGAAGATGCATAAAATACCGGATCTTTTCGAATAGCTCCGGTTGGTACCTCCGGATCCTGAGGATCTGCATTCCGCTGTTCAGGTTGCCCAGGAAAGGGGAGGCTGCTTTCCGCTCCATGGCTTCCTTTCCTCCGTAGGAATCGAAAAAGTTTTCGGTAATTCCGGAAGGATAAGGCTTGAGATAATTATCGATGGGTCGCAGGGGGATTCCCTCCTGATCCACGCGGACCAGGGAGGCTCCATAGGCAGAAAAATTGACGGCCACGGGATCGAAGCGGCCCTCCAGCCGCAATTGTTCCAGGGAACCGGTCAGGAAGGCCTGCAGCCGGGCGGGATCCTCCGATGGAAATCCCTCCTCATCCGGAATTTCATCCAGGCGTACCGATTGTTCCAGGACCATCCGGTACTCGCGGTTAAAGCAAACCAGTTTTTTGTTGGATTTTCCAATATCGAAGACGGCGATGACAGGAATTGCGGCCATGGTTCAGGTTCTCCTTTAAAGTCCCGTGGCCCGGGCCCCTGCTCCCCGCTGGCGGATCAGCAATTCCCTTAAGCCGGCTTCCCGGAAAAGGCCAACCGGGTCCAGCGCAGCTCCTGCTCTGAGCCGGGCTTCCTCCACCAGGGGCCGGACGTCCGTCCGGTAGGCATCCTGGAGGATCTCCTGGGCTTCCACGATATCGTTTCCCTGCTGGGCCCGATCCAGGGCATCCTGGTCCACCAGCAGGGCCTGGGCATAGGCGATCTGGACCGCTTCGATGGACTGCAGCAGGTCTTCCAGGGGATCCTTCAGGTTATGGGAAGCATCGATCATCCAGGCCATATCCGCAAGAGGGTCCATACCTCTTTCCTCCATTCCTTCCACCAGCTCGTGAAAGATCAGGAAAAGCTGGTAAGGCCTGATGCATCCCACCGTAAGATCATCATCCCCGTATTTGGAATCGTTGAAATGAAATCCTCCCAGCTTTCCTTCCATCAGCAGCAGGGCGACGATCTGCTCGATATTGGTATGGGCCAGGTGATGCCCCAGGTCCACCAGGGTGAAGGCTTGAGGACCCAGCTTTCCGGCATATAGCAGGGATTGCCCCCAATCACCCACCGTTGTGGAATAAAAATGGGGCTCGTAAGCCTTGTATTCAATAAATAATTTCCAGTCCGGGGGCAGGGCTTCATAAATCAGCCGAAGGCCCTCAAGCGTTCTCTGAAAGGCCCTGCGGAAATTCAGCTGGCCAGGATAGCTGGATCCGTCCGCAAGCCAGACGGTCAGCGATTTCGACCCAAGTTCCCTGCCCAGCCGGATCACCTCCAGGTTATGAGCAATAGCCTGGGCACGGGTAGCCGGATCTTCATGCTGAAGGGAACCGAACTTATAACTGTGTTTCTGGCCCGGCTGGTCCTGGAAGGTATTGGAATTGACCGATGCAAAATGCAACCTATGGGCGTTGGCAGCCCGGACCATTTCCCCCGGATGGCCGGTCTGGTCCCAGGGGATGTGAAGGGAAATCGAATCCGCACTTCCGGTCAGGAGGTGAAGCAGGCCCACATCCGAAATCTTTTCTTCCAGGCTTCTGGGTTCGCCCCCTGCCGGAAATCTGCCGAACCGGGTGCCCCCGGTTCCCAGGGCCCAGCTCGGAATGGCTACCTGGAAATCCATGAGCCTGCGGACCACTTTTTCCATTTCCGCAGAAAGGGTCCCCATTCCCTGCATCGGACTCCCATGAGATTCCAGAAAAGCCTCATTGTGCTTTCGGATCTGCTCCGGTTCCAAAATCAGGGTAGCCATGGAGGGATGGGTTTAACGGGGAAAAGCAGCGGATATACCGCCGTCGACATTAAGAATATTGCCCGTAGACTTATTGAGCAGACCGCCGACCAGGGCGAAACAGGCATTGGCAATATCCTCCGGGAGTATGACCTGGTTCAGCAGTGTCCTGCGGGCATAGAATTCAGGCAACTGGTCCACCGTGATCCCATAGGCTTTCGCCCTTCCCTCCGCCCAACCTCCCGCCCAGATCTGGCTGTCGGCGATCACCGCATCGGGATTGACCACGTTGACCCGGATATGATCCTTTCCCAGTTCCGCGGCATTCAGGCGGCTCAGATGGAGCTGAGCCGCCTTGGCGGAGCCATAACCGGCATTATCCGGACCGCTGACCAGGGCATTTTTGCTCACGATGTTTACAATATCTCCCCCCGATCCCTGCAACCGCATCTGCCCGACCGCAGCCTGGGTCATGAAGAACTGCCCTTTAACCAGGATATCAAAAAGCCGGTCCCAGTCCAGTTCCGTGTGGGCTTCCAGGGGTTTTGAAATGGAAATCCCGGCAGAGTTCACCAGGATATCCACTCCGCCGAATGCCAGGGCAGCTTCCTGGA
>JANWKA010000036.1 GCA_025451655.1 Chitinophagaceae bacterium
ATACCTGGAGACGGGATGATCGGTTGCGGTTCATCATTTTCAGTCGGTTTTTAAGGTTGGAATGACTAAAGGCCCTCACCATGAAGGGTAAGGATTGGCCATGGATTTCCCGCAATAGCCCATACTGATATGCTGCCGTTCCGATGCCGCCAGAAAGCATTTTCTGGTCCACCAGAAATTCCAGGTTCCCGGCGATGGCGGAACGGATCAGCCAGGCTCCCGGATTGAACCAGTAAAATATCAGCTCCAGTTCTGCAAGCAGGATATCCAGGCTATGCCAGCCGGAAGCATGCAGGGATTCATGGGTAAGGACCAGACGGAGGTCCGAAGGGGAATATTTGCCGGGCAATAAATAGATCTCATGAAAAAACGAAAAGGCGGGTACCTCTGCATCCGGGATCCGGATCCGGTGGTTGCCCAGGGATCCCGGCCTGGATTGACGGTGGAGTCTCCACCAGGAGACCAGTTGAAGAAAAAAACGGCCGCCCATCACCGCAATACCTGCCAGCCAGATCCCGGTGACCAGATCGGACCACCAGGGCCGGGGGGAACCGGCTCCGGTCCCCGCCGGTGGGGTCCAGGAAATTACAGGATGTACCATATCCGGTAACGGAACCAGGGGTATTACCGCACCAATCACCACTGCTGCAAGCAGGTAAACCCGGTTGAGCCGGTAAAAGGTGAGCCCCCGAAGCAGGAAACGGTACCCCAGCCAGAAAAACCCCAGGGCCAGGTTTGCTTTCACCAGAAGGAGCAACAGGTGACTCATTTCGACGGATGGGAAAACCATTCGGGCCTTTCCGGAAACGAATCTACGATATTTTCGTAATTCTACGAAATTTTCGTAGTGCGGAGGAAAATTCCTGTTTTCCCACCCCGTGCCGGGCTTATTTTAAAACCGCCTGGAGGGTATTAAGCAGGTTTTCTCCCCGGATATTTTTGGCGATGATCCTGCCGTCCGGACCGATCAGAAGGTTGGAGGGGATGGAGGTGATCCGGTACTGGATCGCAACGGCATTATTCCAGTGCTGCAGGTCGCTCACCTGGTTCCAGTAGAGGCCGTCCTGGTGGATGGCTTCCAGCCAGCTGGACCGGTTATCATCCAGGGAAACGCCCAGGATGGTGAAGTTCCGGTTCCTGAACATCTGGTAAGCGGCAACGACGTTCGGGTTCTCGGCCCGGCAGGGCCCGCACCAGCTCGCCCAGAAATCCACCAGGACGTATTTGCCCCGGAACATGGTAAGGCTCAATGGTTTACCCAGGGTATCCTTCTGGGTAAAATCCGGGGCCATATCGCCTACTGCATTAAAATTGACCTCTTTGATATAAGCTTCAGCCGCGAGGCCGAATTTGCTTCTCCGGACCTTTCCGGAGAGCCCCTCGAACTCTTTTTCCAGGTCCAGGGGCTGAAGGCGGGTGCGCAGCTCATTCATCAGGACGAAGAGGCTGGCCATATCATCCTTGTGGGAGCTGATAAACTTTTTCCCCGCATCCAGGACCGAACTGTTGAAGGCATCCGCCCTGATCCTGAAATGTTCGATTGCGGCGGTATCTGCCTGGGAAATTGCCCCTGATTCCTTGTTGAGCTCCACTGCTTCATCGGAAAGGGCCTTGAAATCTTTCTGGTATTCCTGCATGGACTCATTGTCCCGCTGACCCCGGACCTCTCCGAGCGGGAATCCGGTTGCGTTGAGAGCAACATGGAGGGTTCCGGGAATCGAAATGAACAGGAAAGGAGTGCCGGACCCCTCCAGCATCAGGGCATACAGCGTGGTGTCCCCCGGCATCGTGAAGCTGAATTTCCCTTCCCGCAGCCGGGCCGAATCCCGGGCCGTAACCTGGAGACTGCTCACGAGATAGACCTTCCGGTCGACGGCATTCCGTATGGTCCCTGATACCGTGCAGGATGGGATGGGATGCGTCCCCTGGCCATAGAGTACCGAGGGAATCCAAAGGAAGATCCAGGCGGTTTTTTTAAGATCCATCATGGGGCCGGAATTTTCAGGTACCGGAGGTTATTTGAGCACCTCAGCCAGTTTCTTGTCCAGGTCGTCCCCCCTCAGGTTCCGGGCGATGATCCTGCCACTGGTATCCAGGAGGAAGTTGGCCGGAATGGCCTGCACCCCGTACAATTTTGCGGCGGCATTGTCCCAGTATTTCAGGTCGGAAACCTGGTTCCAGTCCAGGTGATCGTCCTGGATCGCCTTGATCCAGGCATTGCGGTCCTCATCCAGGGAAATCCCGATGATCGTGAAGTTCCTGTCCTTATAGGTCTGAAAGGCCTTGACCACATTGGGATTTTCCTTCCTGCAGGGTCCGCACCAGCTCGCCCAGAAATCAAGCAGCACATATTTCCCCCGGAACCGGGAAAGGATTAAGGGGTTCCCCCTGACGTCGCTCTGGGTGAAATCCGGAGCGATTTCGCCGGTGGTGACCTTGTTCAGGACTGCCACCTCAGCCCCAAGTGCCTTGCCTTCCTCGCTCTGCTTCACACTGGTATCCAGGGCGCCATACATCCGGGCCAGGACATCGGGATCGATCGAGGCAGCCATGTCCTTGAGGAGCATGGCGCTGAGGATGACCCCGGGATGACTGGAAATGAAATGGCTCATCAGGGTGTCGAGTTGATTACTCAACCCTTCATATTGTTGTTCCAGGGCGGCTACTTTCAGGGTGTCGTTCTGGGCCCGGGCTGCAGCGTATACGGACTGGAAGGCCTTCATCTGCATCATTACCGGCTTTTCCTGGTTGAGCAGTTCTTTCAGGGCATCATTATTCGGGGTCCCGGAAGCAACCGCATCCAGGGAATCCAGGTTACCCGTGACCCGGATATCCCCCTGTTCCAGGAAAAGGGGCAGGCCTACCGATTTGTCCAGGGTGGCGATCTGGGCGAAGATGGGCCTTCCGACGGTATCTGTAAGGGTGAAATGGCCATGGTTCACCTTGAAAGTATCCATGGACGGAAAACCATCTGGCTTCTGGTAGGCCAGGACCAGGACATTCCCCCTGAATCCGGTCAGGTCCCCGGTAATGGTATATCCATTAGTGGGACGGTGGTGGCAGGCGCCCAGCAGCAGGGTCGCCGAAATCCCGAGGATGATTTTTTTGTTCATGGATATTTTATCGTGTTACTTGAAAATTCCGGCAAGTGCCAGATCCAGCTTGTTGCCCCTCAGGTTCCTGCCCAGGATCTTTCCATCCTTATCCAGCAGGAAATTGGATGGAATTGCCCGGATGCCATATTCCTTGGCGACCTGGTTGTTCCAGAATTTGAGGTCAGAGACCTGGTACCAGTCCAGGTGATCATCCTGGATGGCTTTCAGCCAGGGGTCTTTCTTTTCATCCAGGGAAACGCCCAGGATGGTGAATCCTTTATTCTTGTACTGGTTGAATGCCTTGACGACATTCGGGTTTTCCGCCCGGCAGGGTCCACACCAGCTGGCCCAGAAATCGACGAGCACATATTTCCCCCTGAGGGAGGAAAGGCTGATTGGCTTTCCATCCGGGTCATTCTGGGTGAAGTCCGGGGCAATTTTCCCGACCTGCAATTTGCGGGCGATCACCATGGTGGTATCGATGAGTTTCCCGTAGCTGGTCTGTTTAACAGAAGAATCCATGGATTGAAACAGGGTAGAAAGCAGGTCCGCATCCGGCTCATAGAGGAAGTTCCGCGTCACGGCCCAGGCACCGATCACCGAGGAGGGATTGGCCTTGACATAGGAAACAATGGAATTTTGCTCTTCCTTGTTGATGCTGTCATAAATATTATTCAGGCTGTCTTCCTTTGCCTTGATGGTCCCGTCCTTTTCGGCGGCAACGTAGGCCTGATCCAGGGTGTCCATCTGGTCGTGAAACGGCTTCATCTGCTTTTCAAAATCCAGGTAACTGTCCTGGGCTGTGGATCCGGCTACCCGGGCCGAAGCAATGGAATCCCGGGTTCCGGTGATCCGGATGGGATGGGCATCGGCGAAAAACATCAGGGGTTCTGTGGTATCAGAGACGCTGAGGTAATAGACGGTCGGTTCGGAAACGGTCCCGGAGTAACTGAAATCCCCGTGATCCAGGTTCAGGGTGTCGTTGATGGAATTACCCGATACCCGGTGGGTCAGCAGGATCCTCCCGGAATCCATTCCGGAAATATGCCCCTGAAGGGTGAAGCTATCCTTTGCCGGTCCCGTGCGATTGCAGCCTATCCAGGCCATCAGGCCCAGCGAGGCATAAAATATCCTTTTCATGATCCCGCGGGTTTAAAATCAAATGGCAAATTTAGGGCTTTAGGCCCAGAATGGGAGACAAATTACGGGAGTGGGCAAACCCAAAAGGGTTCCATCCCCCGGATCAGGCTATCCGTTTTTCGGGAGGGAAGGTTCCAGATGTCTCTGACGGAGGACTTCCCGGACTTCCCCGAGCCCATAGCCCTTGGCCTCGAGCAGGACCAGATAATGGTACAGCAGATCGGCGGCTTCATTGAGGAAAAGGGTCCGGTCGTTTTCCATGGCCTCGATCACCAGCTCAACAGCTTCCTCTCCGACCTTCTGGGCGATCTTGTTGATCCCCCGGGCAAAAAGCCTCGAGGTATAGGAATGCTCCCCCGGGTGGGCCCTCCGGTCGGCGATGATCCGTCCCAGAGTTTCCAGGAAATCCGGATCCCTGTTAGGCATTCCGAAACAGGTATCCGCACCGGTATGACAAACCGGGCCGGAGGGAATGGCCTGGACCAGCAGGGTATCCTTGTCGCAGTCCAGCAGGATCTCCTGCAACCGGAGGAAATGACCGCTTTCTTCCCCCTTTTTCCATAATTTTTTTCTGGACCGGCTGTAGAATACCACCGTTTTTTCGGCCAGGGTACGGGAAAGGGATTCCCGGTTCATGTAGCCCAGCATGAGGACCGAGCCGGTAACGGCATCCTGGACGATGGCAGGAAGGAGGCCATCGGGGGATTTGGAGAAATCAGCACGGGAAAGCAGATCGTCCCCGGGGGAAACTGGGTTGGGTGCGTCCATATGAATTCGGTTGTGGTTTCGATTCAATCCGGGTCATAATCTTACCGGAATCCCCTGTTCCAGCAGGTAGCGTTTCAGATCACCGATCATCATCTCCCTGGAATGGAAAAGGCCGGCGGCCAACGCGGCATCTGCACGACCCTGGTGGAAGACCTCCCGGAAATGGTCCAGGGTCCCTGCTCCTCCGGATGCAATGACCGGGACGGGCAATCCGGTGGAAAATTTTTCTGTGATATCCAGCGCAAATCCGGCCCGGGTTCCATCATGGGTCATCGAAGTCAGCAGGATTTCCCCGGCGCCCCGATCCACCCCTTCCCGGGCCCAATCCCAGGCACTGGCCCCGGTACTTTGGCGGCCCCCGTTCAAATATACGACCCAATCCCCCTGCTCGAGGCGGGCATCAATGGCCAGCACCACGCACTGGCTCCCGAATTCGGCGGCCAACCGGTCCAGCAGGACCGGGTTGCGGAACGCGGCGGTGTTCACGCTGATCTTATCGGCCCCGGCCTGGAGCAGGGCATTCACGTCCTCGATGGACCGGATCCCCCCTCCCACCGTGAAGGGGATATTGAGATGCATCGCGATCCGGGTCACCAGGCTGGTCAGCGTCTTGCGCTCCTCCGGGGTGGCAGTGATATCCAGGAAGACCAGCTCATCGGCACCCTCTCCGGCATAAAACGCCCCCAGCTCCACGGGGTCTCCCACGTCTTTCAGGTTCTCAAACCGCACCCCTTTTACGGTCCTTCCGTCCCGGATGTCCAGGCAGGGAATAATCCTTTTGGTGAGCATGGTTCGGTTTTATGCATCCAGGAAGGGCCTCAGGTCCCTGAGGGGGATCCTTCCCTCATAAATGGATTTGCCGATTATGGCGCCGCTGCAACCGATCTCCATCAGGCGGTACAGGTCTTCAATTTCGGAAATTCCCCCGCTTGCGATCAGGTCCAATCCCGGAAATTCCGCCAGGATCTCCGCATACAGGGAAAAGGCAGGGCCCTTCATCAGCCCGTCACTCCCGATATCCGTGCAGAAAACCTTTCTGATCCCTTCACCGAGCAGGGACCGAATAAATTCCACCACACCGGTTTCGCAATCCCGGGTCCATCCGCTCACGGCGATCTTCCCGCTCCGGATATCTGCCCCCACCAGGAGCCGTCCCGGGCCGTATTTTTTCACCCAGGAGGAAAACAGGGGGGGATCCAGGATCGCCACACTGCCGATGGTAGCTACCGGGGCTCCGCAGGAAAAAACGGTTTCCAGGTCCTGCCCGGTTTTGATCCCTCCTCCAAAATCCACCTGCAGGGAAGTCCCGGAAACGACCCGTTCCAGGACCTTCCAGTTCACCACCCGTCCGGCCAGAGCCCCGTCCAGGTCGACCAGGTGCAGCCTCCGGATGCCGTGGTCCTCCAGGAGTCTGGCCTGGTCCAGGGGCTTCAGGGGATATACCGTTTTCTTTCCGAAATCGCCCTGGGTCAGCCGGACGCATTTTCCGTCCATGATATCCATTGCCGCAATAATCTCCATCAGACAGGGTTGGCCGCTTAATTGAATGAAAGACCGGGAATCAGATTTTCAGATCCAGAAAATTATGCAGGATCCTTTCCCCCGCACCGGCCGATTTCTCAGGATGGAACTGCACTCCATAAAAATTATCCCTGGCCAGCCCGGCGCTAAAGGGCAATCCATAACTGCCCTCTGCAATGGTATCGGTTCCCGGACCCGCATAATAGCTGTGCACGAAGTATACATGGGACCCCGCTTCCACCCCCTCCATCAGGCCGGATTTCAAATTACCAACCGTGTCCCATCCCATATGGGGGACCTTGAACCCCTCCCGGGGAGGAAATAACCTGACCTCTTCGCCGAATATGCCCAGGCATTGGGTATCATTTTCCTCCGAGCGGCTGCACATCAGCTGCATTCCGAGGCAGATGCCCAGGACAGGTTGCTTCAAATTCCGGATCAGGTCGTCCAGCTTCCTTTCCCGCAAATAAGCCATGGCAGAACTGGCCTCTCCCACGCCGGGAAAGATCACCCGGTCCGCCTGGAAGATGTCACCCGGGTCATCGGTTACGGTAGCGCTGAACCCCATCCGCTCCAGGGCGAAGAGCACCGACCGGATATTGCCTGCATTATATTTTATGATCGCCACGGATACTGCCATCATTTGGATTTTGATCCTGCCGGGGTGGATGGGCCCAGGATCCCAGAAATAAAATCCGCAGTGGCCTGGCGGGGATCCTCCGATCCGGAAAGGGCTTCGATGAAGGCCGTGCCGATCACCACACCCTGGATATGTTTGCAAGCCTCCCGGAAATCCTTCTGGTTCCTGATCCCGAAACCGGCGACCAGGGGATGGGATAAACCCATCCGGGCCACCCGGTCAAAATAGCTGAACTGGCGGCCCAGGTCCTTTTCCTTTCCGGTGGTGGAAGAAGAGCTGACAAGGTACAGGAAACCCCCGGTGGCCCGGTCCATCGCCCGGATCCTTTCGGGGCTGGTTTCCGGGGTGATCATAAAGACCAGGTATATACCCTGATCCTGGAACAATTTCCGGTATTGGATTTCATATTCCTCCAGGGGAAGGTCCGGCAGGATGACCCCGTCAATACCCGTTTCAACACAGCGGCGCAGGAAGGGTTCCATGCCATACTGCAAAACCGGGTTCAGGTATCCCATCAGCAAAATGGGGATCCGGATCGACCTGCGGCAATCCCGGAGCTGGGAAAAAAGCAGCTCCAGGGTCATTCCCTGGCTCAATGCCCTGGACCCGCTTTCCTGAATCACCGGCCCGTCTGCGATGGGATCGGAAAAAGGGATTCCCACCTCAACAAGGTCCGCCCCGCTTTCCTGCAAGCCCTCCAGGACCAGAAAGGTATCGTTAAGACGCGGGTAACCTGCGGTGAAGTACACACTGAGGACCCGTTGGTCCTTTTCGCAAAAAAGTTGATCAATCCGGTTCATGGTTTCCCAGGGGATTTGGATTCGGTTTTTAATTTTTCCGGGAGGTTCCGGATATAGGTTTCCAGGTCCTTGTCCCCCCTTCCACTGAGGCAGACCACCACCACCTCGTCCGGGTGGAAGGAAAGTGATTTCAGCTTTGCCAGGGCATGGGCCGGTTCCAGGGCCGGGATGATCCCCTCCAGCCGGGTCAGTTCAAAGGCAGCCTCCAGGGCCTCGGCATCGGTGGCCTGCAGGTAGGTCGCCCTTCCGCTCTGGAACAGGGCTGCATGCAGGGGGCCGATCCCGGGATAATCCAGTCCGGCTGATATCGAATAGGGTTCCGTGATCTGGCCATCCGGGGTTTGCATCAACAGGGTCCGGCTTCCGTGGATGATGCCCGGCCGGCCAAGGACGGTGGAGGCGGCCGAAGCCCCGCTGTGGATTCCTTTACCGGCCGCCTCCACCCCGACCAGTTTCACGGAGGGGATATCCAGGTAATGGTAGAAAGTCCCGGCCGCATTGCTGCCGCCTCCGACACAGGCGACCAGCCAGTCCGGGTTTGGCTGACCCGTCCGCTCCTCCAGCTGGTTGCGGATCTCCCGGCTGATCACGGACTGGAACCGGGCCACCAGGTCCGGATACGGATGCGGACCCACTACTGAACCGATGATATAATGGGTGTCGAGGGGATGGTTGATCCAGTCCCGGATGGCTTCGTTGGTTGCATCCTTGAGGGTCCGGCTTCCGCTTTGGACCGGAACGACCTTGGCCCCGAGCATTTCCATCCGGGCCACGTTGGGAGCCTGCCGGGCCATATCCACGGCACCCATATAGACTACGCATTCCATATTCATGAGCGCGCAAACGGTTGCCGTAGCCACGCCGTGCTGACCTGCCCCGGTCTCGGCGATGATCCGGGTTTTGCCCAGCCTCCGGGCCAGCAGGATCTGGCCGACCGTATTGTTGATCTTGTGGGCCCCTGTATGGTTCAGGTCCTCCCGCTTCAGGAAGATCCGGGCACCGTATTTTTCGGAAAGGCGGCGGGCTTCATACAGCGGGGAAGGTCTTCCGACATAATCCCGGAGCAGTCCCGCGAATTCTTCCTGAAACCCGGAGTCTTCCAGGATGGAGCGGTAACGGTTCCTCAGTTCCTCCACGTTGGGATGGAGCATTTCGGGAATGAATGCACCGCCGAAATCCCCGTAATACCCCCTTCCGTTCACCTGCCAATCCAGCCTGGGGGCCTGACTGATTTCCTGGTATGGCTGTTCATTTTCCATTTTCCTGATCTGGTTTATTTCGGATTTTCATTTCCTTTCAGAGCGTTCACGAATTCCAGGACAAGATCCATCCGCTTGATTCCCGGGCTGCTTTCCAGGCGGCTATTGATATCCACGGCCCTCCAGTCCGGGTGGCGGAAGGTTTTCAGGGAGGCCACCTGCCGGATTCCGATCCCTCCGCTGAGAAAAAAGGGAATTCCTCCCCGGTAATCGGACAATTTTTCCCAGTCGAAGCGGATCCCGTTTCCTCCCCGGGCTGCGCCCTTCGTATCGAAAAGAAGGAAGTCGCAGCAATCCCGGTAAGGTTCCGTTGCTGCGGAAAGGTTGGTTTGCGGGGAAACGGAAATCGCCTTGATCACCCGGACCGAGCGCCGGATGATGGCGCAGCACTGAGGGGTTTCCTCCCCATGGAGCTGCACGAGGTCCAGGCCGTATTGATCCACCACCGAGAGGATCTTTTCCCTGCCTGCGTTCACAAAGACTCCAACAGTCTGCAAGGCACCCTTCATTTCCCGGGCGGATTTTCCGGAAAGCCGGGAACCCGCAAACCGGGGAGAGGGCTCATGGAAGACCATTCCCGCATAATGCGCTCCGCCCAGGGAAAGGGCCCTGAGATCGGATTCCCGGGTAATTCCGCAGACCTTGATTTGAATATCCATGATCAGACTTTCAATTTCTGCTGTTCCAGCTCCTGAACAAAGGATCCCAGGCAGGCGCCCGGATCCGGGTCCCGCATGAAAGTTTCCCCGATCAGCAGGCCCTGGTAACCGGCTTGAATCAGGGACCAGGCGGCAGCGGGATCGCTGATGCCGCTCTCTGTCACCTTCACCCGGCTCCGGGGGATTTGTCCGGAAAGTTCCAGGGAAAGCCGGATATCCACCCTGAAGCTGGTCAGGTCCCTGTTGTTCACGCCGACCAGGGTCACCGCCTCGTCGAGCTTCTCCAGCTCCCCGGCACGGTGTACTTCAAGCAGGGTCTCCATGCCCAGGGAACGGGAAAGCAAAGCCAGGGTCCTCACGGTCACTGCATCCAGACAGGAGGCAATGAGCAAAATGGCATCTGCCCCCATGACCCGGGATTCATAAATCTGGTAGGGGTCGATGATGAAGTCCTTGCGCAGGACCGGAATTCCGCAGGAAGACCGGGCTTCCGCAAGATCCTTCGGGCTTCCCCCGAAATAAGGAAGGTCCGTGAGCACACTCATCGCGGAGGCGCCATGGGCCGCATAGCTTCTGGCGATGGTTCCCGCACCGGCTTCCTGGTGGATCCATCCCCGGGAGGGGGATTTCCGTTTGAACTCGGCGATGATCCCCGTGGCTGACGGGTCCAGGAGGGCGGCCTTCAGGGACCGGCAGGGTCCCGCCTCCCCGGCCTTCCGCTCCAGTTCAGACAGCGGAATTTGCCTGCGGTGCAGGTCCAGTTCCTTTCGCTTGGAAGCGAGGATATCGTCCAGGATATTCATATCCTCAAATTCCTTTTTTGTTGACCTCCAGCAGGGTTTCAAATACCCGCAATGCCTTCCCGCTTTCCAGGGATTCCAGGGCAGCCTGGTAACAATCCTCGTGGCCCGGGAATTTTCCCGCACACTGGATTCCCAGGGCCGCATTAGCCACTACGACCGCATGCTGGGCCCAGGTTGCTTCCCTTTTCAGCACTTTGAGGAAGGTCCGGGCAGCTTCCTCAACAGTTTGGCCTCCGTAAATGTCTCCGGCATGCACCGCCCTTTTGCCAAGCTCTTCGGGGGTGCATTGGCGTTCTCCCAGGTTGGTAATCACCCGGGCCTCCCCGGTGAGGGAGATCTCATCATAACCGTCGAGGCTGTGGACGATCATGTAAGGGCGCGCCTGCTGCTGGAAAATATAGTTATACACCCGGGCCAGCTCGAGGTTGAATACGCCGGTGAGCTGGAACGCAGGAAAGGCAGGATTGACCAGGGGGCCGAGCATGTTGAAAAAAGTGCGTACCCCGAGCTGCTTGCGGATCGGGCCTACGGTCTTCAGGGCCGGATGGAACAGGGGCGCATGCAGGTAGCACATCCCGGCGGTGGAGACCTCCCGGTTCAGGCCGGAAGCTTCGTTGCGGAACCGGTACCCGAAATATTCCATGACATTCGACGCTCCGCAGATGGAGGTGGCCCCGTAATTTCCATGTTTGGCCACCGGAACTCCGGCCCCTGCCGCAACGAAGCAGGAGAGGGTGGATATATTGAATGTATTTTTACCGTCGCCCCCGGTCCCCACGATGTCCAGTACCTCCCTCCCGTTCAGGTCAACCCTGAGGCAAAGTTCCAGCAGGGCCTCCCGGAAACCGGAAAGTTCCTCCACCGTGATGCTTCGCATCAGAAAAACAGTCATGAAGGCAGCCAGCTCACTATCGTTATAGGTGCCTCTGGAGATTTCAACCAGGGTCTCCCGGGCATCCTGTCTGGACAGGGTCTGATGTTCAAAAAGGTATTGAAGGATCTTTTTCATTCCGTTAAATCCTGTGATTCAGCTAACCAGTTTCTCATGATCTGTTCCCCCAGGGGGGTAAGCACGCTTTCAGGATGGAATTGCACCCCGCAAACGGGATAACTCCGGTGGCGCAGGGCCATGATCAGGCCGTCTCCGTCCCGGGCCGTGACCTGGAGGGTGCCTGGGAAATCCCGGTCATCCACCACCCAAGAATGGTACCGGCCGGCCTGGAACCCGTCCGGGATGCCCCTGAACAGGGGTTCTGAAGGTTCCGTGATATGGACCGGTGTGGCCACGCCATGGAAGGGCTCATCCAGGTTGACCAGCCGGGCACCGAAGGCCTCCCCGATGGCCTGCTGGCCCAGGCAGACTCCCAGGATGGGGGTCCCGGAGGAAAATTTCCGGATCAGGGGAATCAGGATGCCCGCCTCGGAGGGGATGCCCGGGCCAGGGGAAAGGATGATCCGGTCGAAGCCGGCCGCTTCCTCCAGGGGGCAGTCGTTCCGTTTCACCATCACCGGAGTTCCCGTGATCTTTTCGACCAGGTGCACCAGGTTGTAGGTGAAGGAATCAAAATTGTCCAGGACGAGGATCCGCATGGCAGTTCAAAGATTTTGAGCGATATCAATCGCGAGTTTGATCGCATTGAGTTTATGGTCCACTTCGCGGAGTTCGCTTTCCGGGGAGGAGCGGGCCACCACACCCGCTCCGGCCTGGTAGTAAAGCCGGTTCATCCGGCTCATCAGGGACCGGATCATGATGGCGTGGGTGAAATCGCCCCGGAAGCCCACGTATCCGATACAGCCTCCATAAAATCCCCGGACCGTTGGTTCCAGCGCATCGATCAGCTGGATGGCCCGGTATTTCGGGGCGCCGCTCAGGGTTCCCGCAGGGTAGGTATCCCCCAGGATTGTAAAGGGGGTGGTCCCTTCATGCATCTTCCCGCTCACTTCACTCACCATATGGATCACATGGCTGTATTGCTGGATCTCCCGGTAATGGTCCACGTTCACTTCGCTGGCATGGCGGCTCAGGTCATTGCGGGCCAGGTCCACCAGCATCACATGTTCCGCGTTTTCCTTGGGGTCTTCCATGAGTTTTTCTGCCAGAAGCCGGTCCTCGGCTTCATTTCCGGTCCTGCGGAAGGTGCCCGCGATCGGATGGATGGTCACTTTTCCGCCACTGATCAGCAACTGGGATTCCGGGGAGGAGCCCATCAGTTTATAGTCGCCATAATCGAAATAAAACAAATAAGGCGATGGATTAACCGAACGGATGGCCCGGTACACATTGAATTCATCCCCCCGGAAAGCCCGGGAGTATTGCCTGCTCAGGACGATCTGGAATACGTCCCCCCGCAGGCAGTGCTGCCTTCCCTTTTCCACCAGCCCCAAATAGGCTTCATCAGACATGTTGGTCTCCTCAGGGCCGGTGGTGGCAAAGGGAAAAACGGGGCAATCCTTTCCGCGGATCAGGGTTTCCAGCTCCTTTGGGTTGCCGGTGAGCCCGGGGATCTGGTTTTCGCAGAAATAGAGTTCGTCCTTGAAATGGTGAATAACAATAACATACTGATAGAGGCGGTACCGCATCAGCGGGATGGGGGGCTCCCCGCTCCCCTTCTCCCGGAACTTCAGGGTGTCAAAGAACTGGACGGCCTCGAAGCAGGTGTATCCATAAAGCCCCTGCGCGAACGGGGACTCTTCTCCCTCCACCCGGAACCTGCCCATGAATTCATTCAGGCAAACCACCACTTCCCCCGCCTCCCGGATCTCTTTCTTTTCCACCCCGGGATCACCGGGAAGCTTGTACTCCAGGCGGGCCGCGCTGGAAATCTCCATCCCTGCGACCGGGTTGATGCAAATGAAGGAATAGCTCCTTTCACTGGAATGGTAATCCGTGCTTTCCAGCAGGACCGATCCGGGATAACGATCCCGGATCCGCAGGTAGATTCCGACCGGCGTGTAAATGTCCGCCAGCATTTTTTTTACCTGGGTATGAATAATGATCTGTTTCATAAGCCCGGTCCCGGGATGGCTGCGATTATGAATTAAAGGGTTGTTGCAAAACCCCTGACACGAAGAAGGCCCGCTGTGTTCAGCGAGCCTTCTTCAATTATTTGGAGCAATCGGAATGGGCACTGCAACACGGCGATCAGTCACTGATCCCATGCCACCAACCCAATTCGCAAATGCAGCTATTTTTCATTTCAGGTACAAAATTGTAAAACTATTCCCAATTATCCAAATAAAACTGCCCGGGGTAGCGCCAGCGCCTCCCTTGCGCCGAAACCGTACTTTTAGGCATCATGGAACTGGAAACCGATCTGAACTGGCTGAAAGAAATGGCCCTGGACCGGCAGGAAGAGAATCTCCTGTTCCGGGAATTTCTGCTGGTCATGGACAGCGACGCCCTGGATGCCAGGGTTCATGCCCTGAACGGGAAGGTGTCGGCAGCCATCGATTGCACGACCTGCGGCAATTGTTGCAGGTCCTTTATCGTTTCCCTGGACGATGCCGACAAAAAGCGGCTCCAGGGTCATCTGGAAATCTCTGCGGAAACCATGGACCGGAAATACCTGGAAAGAAGCCAGATGGGACAATGGGTTTTCAGCCATATCCCCTGCAGCTTCCTGAAAGATAACCGCTGCACCGTCTACGCCGGCAGGCCCGGAGACTGCAGGGATTATCCTCACCTGCACCAGGACCGGATCAACGCGCACCTCCAGGCCATTCTCGCCAGTTATGGAATCTGCCCCATCGTTTATAATGTGATCGAACTGCTCAAAGAGGAAACGGGCTTTCCGAATCACAACCCGGATAGGGACCCAGAAATTTGAATCTCCCGGTATTCAGCAAGGGTCCGTTTTCTTTTTAAATGGTTCCTTTGGTGGTGGGAAGTTCCAGGTGTTCGGGGTCCCTGCGGACAGCCATTTTCAGCGCCCGGGCGAAAGCCTTGAATATCGCTTCGATCTTATGGTGCTCGTTTTGTCCATCGGCATGAACATGCAGATTGGCCCTGGCTCCGTCGCAGAAGGATTTGAAAAAATGAAAAAACATTTCGGTGGGCATCTCCCCGATCTTTTCCCTGGAGAATGTAGCTTCCCAAACCAGCCAGCTCCTCCCCCCGAAATCCAGGGCAACCCGGGCCAAACAGTCATCCATGGGAAGGCTGTACCCGTAACGTTCGATGCCCCGCTTGTCCCCCAGGGCTGCGGCTATTGCTTCCCCCAGGGTGATCCCGGTGTCCTCGATGGTGTGGTGTTCATCTACCTTCAGATCCCCGGTCGTTTCCAGTTCCAGATCAATATTTCCGTGGCGGGCGATTTGTTCCAGCATATGATCGAAAAAACCGATCCCGGTGGTTATGGAGGATTTCCCGCTCCCATCCAGGTTAAGCCGGATCCTGACTTCAGTCTCCCGGGTCCCGCGCCGGCGCTCGGCGACCCGGTTTCCGAGCTTCAGGAACTCATAGATCCGTTTCCAGCTTGTGGTTTCCAGGGCGATGGTCTCCTTTAAATCCACCGCGTCCGGAGGCATTTCATTCCCTCCCAGGCCGGAACCGTCATTGATCCATATGGCCCGGGCGCCCAGGTTTTTGGCCAGCATCACATCGGTGATCCGGTCTCCGATTACAAAAGACCTGGAAAGATCATGGTTTCCTTTCAGGTACCCTTCCAGGGCGGCAGTGCCTGGCTTTCTGCCGGGTGACGGATTTGCGGCGAGGCTGGTATCGATGAATTCTGCCGCAAAAACAACCCCTTCGCTTTTCAGGGTTTTCAGGATGAAATCATGGATTGCCTGGAATTCGGCCCGGGGAAAGGAAGGGGTGCCCATTCCATCCTGGTTGGTCACCAGGACCAGTTCAAAATCCATTTCGGTTGCGATCCGGGAAAGGAAATGGATCACACCCGGGTAGAATTCGAGCTTATCAAAACGGTCCACCTGGAAATCTGCGGGCTCCCGGATCAGGGTTCCGTCCCGGTCTATGAAAAGTACCTTTTTCATGCCTGAAATTTTTGAAGTGCTTCAATCAGGACCCTGTTTTCCTGAGGGGTGCCTACCGTGATCCTGAGGCATCCCTCGCAAAGTTCGACCCGGGACCGGTCCCTGACGATGATGCCCAAACCGACAAGATACCGGTAAATCCTCCCGGGGTCCGTTACCCGGACCAGGAGGAAATTTGCCTCACTGGGAAATATTTTCAGGACCGAAGGGATCGCTTCCAGGGCTTTTCCCAGGAGCTCCCTTTCCTGCACGATCATACGGGTCCGTTCATTGACCAGGTTGATCTGGTCCAGGGCCTGCATGGCGAGTTCCTGGGAAGCCTGGCCGATATTATAGGGAGGCTTGATCCTGAAAAGGATTTTGGTCAGCTGCGGGCTCGAAATGGCCATCCCGATCCGGAGGGCTGCGAGCCCCCAGGCCTTGGATAAGGTTTGAAGAACCACCAGGTTGGGATACTCCTCCAGTTCCTGGATAAAGGATTTCTGCCGGGCGAAATTGATATAGGCTTCATCGACGACCACGAGCCCCGGAAAACTGCCCAGGATGGTTTCCACGTCCTGGCGGTCCAGGGAATTGCCGGTGGGATTATTCGGGGAGCAAAGGAAAATGATCTTGGTATGGCCGTCCAGGGATTTACCGATCGCTTCCAGATCCAGTTGAAAGCCGGGTCTGAGAGATGCCTTCCTCACCTCGATGTCATTGATATGGGCGCATACGGCATACATCCCGTAGGTCGGTGGGCAGACCAGGAGGTTATCGGTTCCGGGAATACAGCAGGCCCGGATCAACAAATCAATGCATTCATCGCTGCCGTTGCCCAGGAAGATCCTTTCCGGTGGTACCCCCTTGATCCGGGATATTTTTTCCCTGAGCTGGGTCTGGGCGGGATCAGGATAGCGGTTGTAATTGGACGGCAACGGGGACCCATAACTGTTTTCATTGGCGTCAAGGTACACGGAAGCCATACCCTGGAATTCATCCCGGGCTGATGAATAGGGAACCAAATCCAGGATGTTCTTACGCAGGATCCGGTCCAGGTCAAAAATTTTCGCGGGGGTTTTGGGATTCGTCATATTTTCTCCTTTTCCTTCCCTTCCTGCTCCGGATGATTTTGCCGAAGGCGGATTTCCACCGACCTCCGGTGGGCCTCCAGCCCTTCGGCTTCCGCCATGGTTTCCACGGTGCCGGCAATATTTTCCAGCCCTTCCCTGCTGAGCTTTTGAAGGGTGATCCGTTTTACAAAACTGTCCACGGAAACCCCGCTATATACCCGGGCCTGCCCGTTGGTGGGAAGGGTATGGTTGGTGCCGGAAGCATAATCCCCTGCACTTTCAGGGGAATAATTCCCGAGGAATATCGATCCTGCATGGTCGATCCGGACCGCGATCTGTTCATCCGATGCACAGCTGATGATCAGGTGCTCCGGGGCATAGGCATTGATCATTTCAATGGCGGTATCGGCGTCCTTCACCAGGATCACCATGCTGTTTTCCAGGGCTTTTGAAGCAATCCCCGCCCGCGGAAGGTCTTGCAGTTGTTCCTCCAGGGAAATTTGGATCCTTCGGGCCAGGTCCTCATCCCAGGTGACCAGCAGGACCTGGCTGTCTGGCCCATGCTCAGCCTGGGCAAGCAGGTCGGCTGCTACAAATTCCGGAACGGCTGTACCATCTGCCAGAACAGCTACTTCAGAAGGTCCTGCGGGAATATCGATGGCTGTCCCGGAAATATGAACCAGCCTCTTGGCGCAGCCGACATATTGATTTCCGGGACCGAAGATCTTATCGACCCGGGGGATGGTGGCGGTCCCGAATGCCATGGCTCCAATGGCCTGAATGCCCCCGATCCGGAACACCCGGTGGATCCCCACCAGATCGGCCGAATACAGGATCGCGGGATGAATGGCACCCCCAGGGCCCGGAGGGGTGCACAGGACGATTTCCCGGCATCCAGCGAGCCTGGCAGGAATACCCAGCATCAGGAGGGTGGAAAAAAGGGGAGCCGAGCCACCGGGAATATACAAGCCCACTTTTTCGATCGGGGCATACCGGTGCCAGCAAACCACCCCGGGCATGGTTTCGATCCTTCCCCCGGTCTCCAGCTGGCGGCTGTGGAAGGTCCGGATATTGCGGGCAGCCTGGCCAATGGCCTGTTTAAGTCTATCTTCCAGCCCGAGGCTGGCTTTACGGACCGCTTCGGTTCCCACTGCAAATTCTTCCAGCCGGATCCCGTCGAACTGCAGGGTGTATTTGCGGACAGCGGTATCCCCGTTGATCCGGATATCGGCCAGGATCTCTGCTACCTGCCGTTCCAGGAGGGTCTGGCTTAATTCCGGCCTGCGCAACAGTTCTGGCCATTGGCTTTTGGCCGGGTATGGGATCCACTTCATGTACCTAAAGTTTGAAATTCCAGCACCCGAAGCTCTCAGATGATCATTTTCTCAATGGGAACCACCAGGATGCCCTGGGCTCCGCAGGCCTTCAGATTTTCAATGATCCCCCAGAAATCATCCTCGTCGACGACAGAGTGGACAGAACTCCAGCCCTTTTCTGCCAAAGGAAGAACGGTCGGGCTTTTCATTCCTGGCAAAAGGGCGATGATCTGACCCAGCCTGTCGTTGGGAGCATTCAGCAGGATATATTTGTTATGCCTGGCCCTTTTCACGGATTTAATCCGGAAAAGGAGCTTCTGGAGAATGGCCTCCTGCGGCGCCCCCAGGGATTTTCCCGAAATCAGGACGGCTTCCGATTCCAGAACGGTCTGAACCTCCTTCAGGCCGTTCATGAAAAGGGTCGATCCGCTGCTCACCAGGTCGCAAATGGCGTCTGCCAGGCCGATACCCGGGGCTATTTCGACCGATCCGCTGATCTCATGGATTTCCGCACGGATCTGATGTTTTTCCAGGAAAGCTGAAACCAGGACAGGATAACTGGTGGCAATCTTCAACCCGGACAGGTCCGAAAGGCCCTGGTAGGGGTGAGTACGGCTTACTGCCAGGGACAACCTGCACCGTCCAAATCCAAGCTTCTCCTGGACCAGGACCTCGCGCTGTCGTTCCAGGACTACATTTTCCCCAACAATGCCGGCCTCTGCAACACCGTCTTCCACATACTGGGGAATATCATCATCCCGGAGAAAATAAACTTCCAGGGGAAAATTGGTGGCTTCGGTCCTGAGTTTGTTCACCCCGTTGTTGAAATCGATCCCGCAATCGCGTAGCAACCGGACCGATTCCTCATGCAGTCTACCTGCTTTTTGTATGGCTATTTTCAGCACCATGGGTTTGATTTATGGCATTCCCGGGCTTTCCAGACCTCCTGGAAACAAAAAAGGCTGACCCTTCGGTAAGCCTTTGACGGAATTTATGCAATTTTACATGGCATCATCCCTGCTTACCAGCAAGTAAGGGAGCATGAGGATGGTTATGTAAGGATTTATTCATGATCTGGCGGCCCTGTCCGGGCAGCTGCAAAAGTACATATAATTTCAAAAAACCATGACAATTTTCCATTCCCCCCTGGACAGGAGCACCTTCGGCAAGGCTGCAGCAGCCCTGGTTTTGTTTTGGGGAATCTCGGCACAGGGATGCAAAAAGGGGGCCCTTCCCCCTTCTGGCTCCACCAACCAACAGGATACGATACCGGTGGTCTCCCAGAATCCGGATACCACAGGTTATGTGCTCACCTGGAGTGATGAATTCAACTATAATGGCCCTCCCGATACCAGCAAATGGGGATACGATATCGGCAACGGGTCCAACGGATGGGGCAACCAGGAACAGGAATATTACACCTCAAGTCTGACCAATGCCTGGGTAGCGAACGGATACCTGACCATCGAGGCAAAAAAGGAAAACATCGCCGGATTCAAGTACAGTTCAGCCCGGCTCGTGACCCGGGCGAAGGCCCAATGGAAATACGGAAAACTGGTTGTCAGGGCCAGGATCCCTTCGGGAAGAGGAACCTGGCCTGCAATCTGGATGCTGGGTGCCGAGCAACCCCTGGCCTGGCCGGCGGACGGGGAGATCGATATCATGGAAGAGGTAGGCTTCCAGCCCAATATCATCCACGGGTCCATCCATACCACCACGACGGAAAGCGGGTCCCCAGCGACCAGTTCCATTCCGGTCCTGACCGCGCAGGATTCTTTCCACCTGTATTCGATTGTCTGGACTCCCCAACTGATCAATATTTACACGGATTCCACCAGGATACTCACCTATTTTAAGCAGGGACAGGGAACCACCCAGTGGCCCTTTGACAGCGCCTGTTATCTCCTGCTCAATGTCGCGGTAGGGGGTTCCTGGGGCGGCCAGCAGGGGGTGGACACAACCGCATTCCCGACGGATATGGTGATCGATTATGTCCGGGTCTACCAGAAAACCGATTGACCGGGGAAGGGAATGGCCTTGGAGCTTTTGGATAATAATGGTAATTTTGGGGTGGCAAGTCTTATACGACCAGCTCCTGCTGAACCCCCCCAGGGCAGGAATGCAGCAAGGGTAGGCGGTTGAAGCGGTGCGATATAAGTAACTTGCCTTTTTTTATTGGCACCAAACCTGCATTTACTATATTTTAATTAACGAAGACCGGACCGGATCATCGGGTCATTAAATTCCAAAATTTTATGAAATTTTTTATTGATACGGCTAACCTGGATCAGATCAGGGAAGCCCATGATCTTGGCGTCCTGGACGGAGTAACCACCAACCCGACCCTGATGTCGAAGGAAGGAATCAAGGGCCAGGACAAAATTGTAGCCCATTACAAAGCCATCTGTGAACTGGTGAAGGGTGGAGATATCAGCGCCGAGGTGGTTTCCACGGATTTCAAGGGGATTATTGAGGAGGGGAAGAAACTTGCAGCGATCCATCCCCAGATCATCGTCAAGGTGCCCATGATCAAGGACGGGGTCAAGGCGATGAAATGGTTCACCGATAATGGAATCAAAACCAATTGCACCCTGGTGTTCTCTGCCGGCCAGGCCATCCTGGCCGCCAAGGCAGGCGCCAAATATGTTTCTCCGTTCATCGGGAGAATCGATGATTCCTGCTGGGACGGGATCCAGCTGATCGAACAAATCGCACAGATCTATTCCATCCATGGATATTCCACCCAAATCCTGGCTGCCTCCATCCGCAGTGCCCTGCATATTGTAAAATGCGCTGAGGCCGGCGCGGATGTGGTAACCGCACCCCTGGAATCCATCCTGGGACTGTTGAAACATCCCCTCACCGACCTGGGACTGGCCAAGTTCCTGGAAGACGCAAAGAAGCTCTGACCCGTTGAATGGTCATTCCGTTCTGAGAGAATCTACCGGGTTGGCCATTCCGGACCGGACCGATTTGAAGTAGATGGTCACCCAGGCGATCCCGATCGAGCATAATCCTGCCAGTACAAAGACCCACCAACTGACCGGGATCCGGTAGGCAAAATTCTGAAGCCATTTGTGAACGATCAGCCAGGCAGCAGGCCATGCTATCAGGTTGGAAATCAGGACAAGTTCCAGAAAATCCCGGGAAAGCATTGCGGCAACCCCCCGAACGCTGGCCCCAAGCACCTTTCTGATGCCAATCTCTTTCACCCTTCTTTCTGCCGCATGTGAAGCCAGGCCAAACAATCCCAGGCAGGAAATCAGGATGGCCAGCCCGGCAAGAATCCCGACTACGATGCTCACCTCATCGTCTGATCGGTACAACTCTGCAAAATGATCGTCCAGGAACTGGTACTCGAGGGGATAACCCGGGTAGATGTTTTTCCAGGTGCTTTTGATCCAGGCTAAAGCCGGTGCAGGATCATCACCCCGGTACCGGACTGAAATGGTATTCAATCCCCAGTCCTGCTGATTAAAAAGGAACATCGTCTCGATCTTGTATTGCAGGGAATTGAAGTTGAAATCCTTCGCGATCCCCACGATGGTTCCGAGGGTATCCATTCCCCCGAACCCAAGTCGTTCCCCCACCAGGCCGGAAATCGGATCCCGGGGATGATCTTTCAGCAATTCATGAGCGAGGGTTTCATTGATAATATATTGTTTGCCGTTTTCCGCGGGATCCCGGGAGAAATCGGATCCATAGGCCAGCCGGATTTGATAAACCTTGAGGTAATCCGGGTCCACGATCAGGCGGGTTGTGCTGAAATCCTGCCTGGGGCCGGTCCCCTGGAAGGCCATTCCCGACTGGTCCAGGTGGGAGCCGAGCTGGTCCTGGGAGGCTGTAATGCCCCTGATCAGGGGGCTCGAGGAAAGGACCTGTTTGAAAGTTTTATATTTCGGATAGGTGATCCCGTCCAGGGGAATGGTAATGACCCCGTCACGGACGAAACCGGGATCCCTTTTTTCCATGAACCGGATCTGTTTCAGGGCGAACAGGGTTCCGATGATCAGCACCACTGCAACCGTGAATTGGCCCACCACCAGCAGGTTCCTGATCCGGGATTTGCTTCCGGAGGCGAAGGTCGAACCCTTCAACACCCTGGCAGGCCGGAAGGAGGAAAGAAACAGGGCCGGGTAAAAACCGGATACCAGACCAACCAGGAAAGGTCCGATTAGGCAGGCTCCCACAATCCAGGGAATGCCGAATAAGCTGAGACGCAGGTCCCTGTGACTGATGGCGTTCACCCCCGGCAAAAAAATCAGGACCAGGCCGGCAGCAATCAACAGGGCAATCGAGCAAACCAGGATGGATTCCCCGATAAACTGAAGACCCAATTGCATTCTTTTGGCTCCAATGGATTTCCGGATCCCCACTTCCCGGGCCCTTTCGGCTGACCTTGCGGTGGAAAGGTTCA
>JANWKA010000037.1 GCA_025451655.1 Chitinophagaceae bacterium
ATGGGGCTACGCAGGTGATTACCATCGATACCATTTATTTTGGGGATGGCGGCGTGCTTCCGGTTGAGCTAGCCAGTTTTACCGGTCAGCTGAAGGATGAAAGCGTGATTCTGAACTGGACCACGGAGAGTGAGTTGAACAATGACCATTTTGACGTTGAAAGGAGCCTGGACGGCTCTCATTTCACTTCAGTAGGAACCGTTGCAGGCATGGGGACCACCAATATTCCCCATGATTATACCTTTACCGACCATATCAAGGACATCACCGCTCCTTCCGTTTATTACCGCCTGAACCAGGTCAACCTGGACGGAACCTCCACCTTCTCCAATACGGTAATGGTGAAGCTGATCACGGGGGACATCATGGTTCAGAATGTATTCCCCAATCCGTTTATGGACCGGGTGCAACTCCAGGTGAACTTCAACACGGGAGGCGTGGCAACCATTCATTTATACAACCCGGATGGCAATGAGGTTTACCGCAGCCAGAAGGTCGTGAACAGCGGAAGCAACACGATGGAGCTGAATAACCTGGCCAATCTGCCCAGGGGCCTTTATATCATCCAGGTCACTGTAGGCAATTCAGTTTACAGGGACAAGCTGCTCAAACAATAACCCGGATTCCTCTTTAACCGGGAAAAGCCCCTGCCCTCCGGCAGGGGCTTTTTTTTAAAGCGGGGAAAATTATTTGGTTTATATCATAAACTACTTTATGTTTGGGTTCAATTTGTTCATTTAAGGGATCAGACTATGAAACGGAGTTTTACTTTTCTTCTTTGCAGTTTGATAATTTTCAACGGGGTTTGGGGTCAAACCCGGGTGTCGGGAAAAGTCACCGACCCTTCCCATCATGCGCTCCAGGGGGTCAACATTGCGGTCCGGGGAAGTTATGACGGCACCACTTCTGGTCCGGACGGTACCTTTTCCTTCACCACCACTGAAAAGGGACCGCAGGTCCTGCAAGCCAGCATGGCCGGTCTCAAAACAGACACCATGAATGTGACCCTGAACGGGTCATTGGTTGATTTCCAGCCGGTCATGGTAAAAGCCTTCAATCAGCTGAACCTGGTAACGATTTCAGCCGGAAGCTTTGAAGCGAGCGATGAACATCAGAATACCATTCTCAAGCCCCTGGATATTGTCACCACGGCAGGCGCCAATGCCGACGTGGTGAGCGCCCTGAAAACCCTTCCCGGGGCTCAGCAGATCGGGGAGAATGCCGGTCTTTTCGTAAGGGGAGGAACAGGTTCGGAGACCCAGACTTTCATCGATGGAATGCTGGTGAACGATCCCTATTTCAGCAGCGTGCCGGATATCGCCCAGCGGGGAAGGTTCTCCCCTTTCCTTTTCAAGGGTACCGTGTTCAGCAGCGGGGGATATTCAGCCCAATACGGGGAGGGGCTGTCCGGAGCGATCATCCTGGAGTCCCAGGACCTTCCTGAAAGAAGTTCCTCCACCCTTTCCGTATCCAGCGTGGGCCTCGGTGTAGGCCAGGAGGAACTTTCCAAAAGCAAAACCTCATCCTATGGTTTCGACCTGAACTATACCAACCTGCTTCCTTACTATGCGGTTTCCAAACAACGGGAGGATTTTACCCAAAAGCCCGTTTTCTGGAACGGTGATTTCAACTTCAGGATCATGACTTCAAAGACCGGAATGCTTAAATTCTATGGTTATGGAAATTACAGCAAGCTGGGCTTTCTTGGCCCGAGCCTGAACTACCCTGGGAAACAGGATCTTTTTTCCCTGATCAATTATAACGTTTATGGAAACCTGACCTACACCGGGTTGCTCGGATCCCACTGGAAGCTTTATGCGGGACTTTCCTACAGCGATAATATCGACAAGATCCAGCTGGGCCAGGACAACGGGGCGGGAGACACGACGATCGACCTGAACCAGGTGGACAACCGGGACGCGCTGGGCCAGGGAAAGGTCATGATGACCCGTTATGTGGGCCGGTTCTCATCCATCCGTTTCGGGGCGGAATACCATGATGCTTTCAACCGGTATGGTTACGATCTCTATGACACGAATTATATCGACCATTATGCGGCCGCATTCGCAGAGGGGGATTTCTATCTCACCACCCGGTTTGTGGCCCGGATCGGGGCGCGCTCGGAATATTCTTCCCTGCTCCGAAAAGGCAATCTCGCCCCAAGGCTATCGGTTGCTTACAAAGTGGGTGAAAAGGACCAGTTCAGCCTGGCCTATGGCCAGTTCTATGAGCGGCCGGATACCCTGCTCTGGCTCGGTTATGGCCACAGCCTCGGATTCGCAAGGGCCACCCATTATATCGCAAGCTTCCAAAGGGTAAGCGATGATTATACCTTCCGTTTTGAATTGTTTTACAAGAATTACGACCACCTCGTTACGACGGTTCCCGACACATCCAATGGAGGCAGCGGCTTCGCAAGGGGCGCGGAGATCTTCTGGAGGGACCGCAAAACATTCCGGAACGTGGATTACTGGATATCCTATTCCTACCTGGACACCAGGCGCAAATGGATCAATTATCCTTTCGCCGTCCAGCCGGATTTTGCCGCCACCAACACCCTGACCGTGGTATACAAGCAGTTTTTCCCCAAGCTGTTCACCAACCTCGGGCTGACCTATACCTTCGCCTCAGGAAGGCCGTATTATAACCCCAACCTTCCGGTTTCCGGATTCATGTCTTCCCGGACCATCCCCTATAATTCCCTGGGCCTGAGCGCATCCTACCTGACCACAATTCATAAGGCTTTCACGGTATTCGTGCTTTCCGTGACCAATGTCCTGAACAGCAACCAGGTTTACGGTTATGTCTATTCAAACGACAAGGCCAGAAGCATGGCGATCGTTCCACCGGCCAACAGCTTCATTTTCGTAGGGATGTTCATGAGCTTCGGGGTTAACCGGAGCCAGGAAGTAATCGATAGTCAATAAACCAAAATCAATTCATTCACCTTCAATAAACCAAAAAATGAAAAAGCTCCTTTTAGCCTCAGTCATCCTTCTTTCCGGGATTCCGGTCCTGGCGCAAAGCGCCCGGTACCAGGCCGCCATGGAAAAGAATGTCGCCATCCTGAATGGCACAGCCAATATGGACACGCTCCAGATGCTTTCCAACAATTTTGAAAGGATCGCGGAAACGGAGCAAAACCAGTGGTTGCCGTATTATTACGCCTCCTATTGCCAGTCCATGATGGCGTTCATGGAAACCGACATGACCAGGGTCGACGGTCTCGCGGACCAGGCCGACCAGCTCGCCGCCAAGGCGGACTCCCTTGCTCCCAACAATTCGGAGATCTATTGCATCAAGTCCATGGCAGCCTCAGCCCGGATCAAGGTCGATCCCATGAGCCGGGGCCAGCAGTATGGCACCATTTCCGGCCAGGATCTGCAAACAGCCGAAACCCTGGACCCGACAAATCCCAGGGTCTATTTCCTGGAAGGGGAAGGAAAATTTTACACTCCTGCCAATTACGGAGGGGGAAAGGCCGTTGCGAAACCCTTGCTGGAAAAGGCAGTCGCACTTTACGGAACCTTCAAGCCCAAAACGGATATCGATCCCAATTGGGGCGCAGCATATACCAAAATGTTGCTGGCCCAGGCCAGTCAATAATCATTCAGCATCCTAAAGACTTTTTTTATGGAAGATCAACAATTTTCGGCGGAAGACGGATTGAAAGTGATCCAGGATATGATCAGCAGAACCAGGGAGGACCTTTCCTATGACAGTTTTTATTTACTGCTCTGGGGCTGGCTTGTGGTCTCCATCTGCCTGCTGCAATTCATCCTGCTGGAATATTTCAAATGGCCCTACCATTATTTGGCCTGGACCCTGATCTGGATCGGCATCATCGCCTCCATCATCCGGGCCATAACAGAAAAGCGGAGAGAACGGGTAAGGACTTATGTCGGGGATGCCCTGAAATTCATATGGCTGGGTATGTTCGCCGCGTTCATCATCCTGGGGAGCGTTTGCGGGATCCTGCAATTGTGGCAGGGATGCTTCCCACTCTATATCATCCTGTACAGCCTCGGGACTTTTATCACCGGGGGCCTGATCCGGTTCAAACCGCTGCTCATCGGAGGAATGGCCTGCTGGGTGCTGGCCATCGTGGCCGCCCTGGTTCCCTATGATCTGCAGATCATTTTCGGCGCAGTTGCCATCCTGGTCAGCTATGTCATCCCGGGGCATATCCTTCGCTACCGCCAGATTCAACGGCACAAATTATCCCAGGCATCATGAACGACTTCAAAGACCTGGACGGGCTGCTCCATTCGCAGCTCAGGCTTGCCGTGATGTCGATCCTGATATCGGTGAAAGAGGCGGAATTCACCTACCTCCGGGAGAAGACCAGGTCCACACCAGGCAACCTGAGCGTTCAGATCCAGAAATTGAAGGAGGCGGAATATATCGAGGTGAAAAAAAGCTTCCGGGCCAATTATCCCCAGACCCTTTGCAGGATCACTCCAAGAGGATCCCGGGCCTTCGAGAACTACGTGAAGGCCATCCGGCAATACCTGGATCCGGCAAAGCCGCAAAAGGGTTAGGTTATTCAGTGGCGATCTCCACCTTTTTGAGCGGGTTCCGGGTCCCTTCCTGAAAAGCTTTCCGGCGCCGGATGATATCGGCGCAGGTGAATACAGCCTCCCGGAAGGAGGATTCGTCGGAAAGGTTCTTTCCCGCGATATCGAAAGCGGTTCCGTGGTCCGGGGAAGTCCGGACCACCGGGAGACCCGCGGTGAAATTGACCCCGCCTCCGGGAACCAGGGATTTGAAAGGGATCAGGCCCTGGTCATGGTACATGGCGAGCACCCCGTCGAACTGGCTGTAATGCATCCTTGCAAAAAAGGCATCCGCGCTGAAAGGCCCGAAAGCCAGGATATTCCCCTGGCGGGCCTTCTGGATCGCGGGTACCAGGATGGTCTTTTCCTCCTCCCCGATCAATCCGTCGTCCCCGGCATGGGGGTTCAGGGCCAGCACCGCGATCCTGGGGGCGCTGATGCCGAAATCCCGGATCAGGGAATCCCGCATGAGCTGCAATTTTCCCAGGATATTTTCCTGGTTGATGGATTTTTTCACTTCCCCGAGCGGGACATGCTCCGTCACCAGCCCCACTTTCAACCCTTCGCTGACCATAAACATCATGACGTCCCGGGCCGAAAAGGCATCTTTCAGGTAAGGGGTATGACCGGTATACCGGAAATCCGGACCCTGCATGGTTTTTTTGTGGAGGGGCCCGGTGACCATGCCTTCTACCTGTTTGTCCTTGAGGCACTGGGTGCAGACCACCAGGGACCTGGCGGCATACTTGCTTCCCGTTTCACTGATCATCCCCGGATTGATCACCACTTCCTCCTCCCAGCAGTTGAACACGTTCACCTGTTTTGGGTTGAGTTTCTGGAAATCCTTGATGTTCTGGTACAGGAAATTGCTTTCTGGAATCCCGAGCAGCTTTTTATAGAAACTGATGGTTTTGTTGGAGGCGAAAATGACCGGCGTGCATGCATCCAGCATCCGGGGATCCGAAAAGGTCTTGATGATCAGCTCCACCCCGATTCCGTTAATGTCCCCGGTGGTGATCCCCAGTACCGGCCTTTCAGCCGTTGCCATGTTTTCCATATCGATCGGTTGAGCGGTTAATTTGGCAGCCAAGTTACGACTTGTTGTCCCTTTCCGGGTCCCGGATCACCCCGTGGATTGGGCAATTTCCGGTGGAATCCGGCCCGGGACTGGCCCTGGGGCTATTTCGGGGCTATACAATTAAGATTTAAATTTGCGCATGTTCCGTGGAACGAATGTGCTGAACAAATCCCTTGGGCAGCATTTCCTGAAGGATGAGAGCCTGGCCGAAAGGATCGTCCAGGCCATGGATATCCGGCCGGGGATGCAGGTTCTGGAGATCGGTCCAGGGGCAGGGGCCCTCACCAGGCTGATTGCCCGGGTGGAAGGGGTAGGCTTCAGGGCTGTGGAAATCGACGGACCCAGGGTGACTGACCTGGAGAAGGAATTTCCGGGACTGAAAGGAAAGATCCTCAGGGGGGACATCCTGGAATGCGACCCTCCCTGGGAGGGGAAATTTTCCATCATTGGAAATTTCCCCTACAATATATCCTCCCAGATCCTGCTTCGGGTCCTCGAATGGAGGGACCAGGTGGACCGGGTGGTGGGCATGTTCCAGAAGGAAGTCGCTCAACGGGTGGTCGCAGCTCCGGGGCGGAAGTCTTACGGCATCCTGAGCGTGCTGGTCCAGGCATTTTTCGGGGCGGAATACCTTTTTGATGTCCCCCCGGAAAGCTTTACGCCGCCTCCCAGGGTCATGTCGGGTGTGATCCGGCTGAAGGGGAACGACAACCCTTTCGGGGTGGAAAATATGGAGCGGTTCACCCGATTGGTGAAAACCTCCTTCGGACAGCGCAGGAAAATCCTGCGCAACCCGGCCCGGGGTCTTTTCGATCCTGTGGTGCTGGAGGAGGAGATTTTTACCCGGAGGCCTGAACAGCTCACCATCCGGGAATTCGCAGACCTGTCCAAAAGAATGCAATTTTATGAATGAAATCAAAAGGAAAGTGCTGGTGACCGCCAAGGTCCACCCCTACCTGATCGATACCCTTGCCGAAAACGGATACCAGGTCCTTTACCAGCCCGCGATCACCTATGAGGAGCTTTTTCACAATGTCCATGGCTGCGTCGGCCTTGTGGTCACCACCCGGCTGTCCATTGACCGCCATATCCTGGACAATGCGGTGAAACTGGAATGGGTTGGAAGGCTGGGGTCGGGGATGGAGATGATCGACGTGGAATATGCCTCAAAGCAGGGGATCCGCTGCGTGAGCAGCCCGGAAGGCAATTGCGACGCGGTGGGGGAGCTCGCGGTGGGGATGCTCATTTCCGTCTACCGGAATATCCTGAAAAGCAACCTGGAGTTGCGCGAAGGGATTTGGGAAAGGGAAAAAAACCGGGGTTCCGAGATCGGGGAAAAGACCATCGGGATCATTGGCTACGGCTACACCGGCTCTGCCTTCGCCAGCAAACTCCGGGGGTTTGGCTGCAAGGTTCTGGCATATGACAAATACCGCAAGGGATTCGGAACCGCCCTGGTCGCTGAAGCAACCCTTGAAGAGATCTTCCAAAGGGTGGATGTGGTCAGCCTCCATGTTCCCCTATCCCCGGACACGCGCCATATGGTGGATGCCCGTTTCCTGCAATCCTTCAGCGCCCCGGTGATGCTGATCAATACCTCCCGGGGATCCGTGGTCCATACCGCCGAGCTGGTCGAGATGCTTAAGGCAGGCAAGGTGGAAGGGGCCTGCCTGGATGTCCTGGAAAATGAGAAACTGGAGACCATGACCCTGAAGGAACAGGAACAATTTGAATACCTGCTGAAGGCCCATAACGTCATACTCACCCCCCATATCGCCGGATACAGCCATGAAGCGGCTTACCGGATGGCCAGCATCCTGCTTCGAAAGCTCGGAGTGGTGGAACCGGAATCGGCGCCCCATATCCGGGGATACCACCTGGGGTGATCGTCCCGCCCCGAATAAAGGGGGTTAACGCCCTGAAAAGCAATCCTTGCGGGCACCCCCGGATGCCCGGGATTGGATTTAGGGGGATATATTCTTATATTTGGTCATTCAACGCTTCTATGCAAATGGGGGCGTTGCTTTTTTTTCCTGTACCCGAGGACCGATCCGGTAAACAAGCCGTTATGGGAGAGATTAATTATGTCACCAAAGATACCCTGGACCAGATGAAGGCGGAGCTGAGCCTGCTCAAGACCCGGGGAAGGAAGGAGATCGCCAGGGCGATCGCCGAAGCAAGGGACAAGGGGGATTTGCGGGAGAACGCGGAATACGATGCCGCCAAGGAGGCCCAATTGCATCACGAAGACCGGATCGCCCTTCTGGAAAAGGTCATTGTTTCTTCCCGGATCGTGGACGCCCGCAATATCGATACCTCCAAAGTGACCATCCTTTCCAGCGTGAGGATCACCCATCTGGGAACCAGGAAATCCATGGTTTATAAGATCGTTTCGGAGAATGAGGCAGACCTGAAGGCGGGGAAAATATCAGTCACCTCCCCGATCGGAAAGGGACTGCTCGGAAAAAAAGTGGGCGAAGTGGCCGAAATCCATGCCCCCAATGGCGTCATGCAGTTCCTGGTGGAGCAAATCAGTGCAGTCTTATGACCCTTTTTTCCAAAATAATCCGGGGTGAGATCCCCTCTTACCGGATCGCGGAGGACGACCGTTTCTTCGCCTTCCTGGATATTTATCCCCTGGTCCGTGGGCATGTTTTGGTGGTCCCCAAAGCCGAAGTGGACAAACTTTTCGACCTGGATGAAGGGGACCTTTCCAGGTTGCTTCTTTTCGCCAGGCCGATCGCCAGGGCCATGGAGCAGGAGTTTCCATGCAACCGGGTAGGGATCAGCGTGGTCGGAATCGAGGTCCCCCATGCCCATATCCACCTGATCCCCATCAATTCCGCCGACGACCTGAATTTCACCAGGCCCAAGCTCCATCTTCCACCCGGAGAAATGGAGGAAATCCGAAAACGGATCCTTTCCAGGTTAAAATAATGCATTCTAGATGGAACCCCTGGCCAGTTTCCCGGGGTTTTTCCGGATATATTCCTTCCAGCCTCCCTTTTGAAAGGAGGAGGCAGGCTTTCCCTGCTGGAAGAAATGGCAGGTGGCTACCGCGAGGGCATCGCTGGCATCCAGGTATTCGGGGGTTTCCTGAAGGGATAAGATCCGGCGGAGCATGAGCCAGACCTGGAGCTTGGTGGCATTACCGTTTCCTGCGATAGATTGTTTCACTTTCCTTGGGGAATATTCCATAACCGGAAGGCCGGAATTCATGGCGGCGGCAATGGC
>JANWKA010000038.1 GCA_025451655.1 Chitinophagaceae bacterium
AAAAAAACTGAGCAGTTATGTACGGTGGGGGATATATTTTTGATGAACCGGACCGCAGGCAGGCAGCAGAGGAAAACGATCATGACCAGCCCGCCAGGTTAGGAGAATTTGAAGCCAAAATAGCTGCAGGGGAAAAAATTGAACCCGGAGACTGGATGCCCTCCGAATACCGGAGGCAGCTGATCCGGCTGATTGAACAGCATGCCCACTCCGAAGTCGTCGGCGCGCTGCCTGAAGGGACCTGGATCACAAGGGCCCCGGGATTCAGAAGGAAAATGGCCTTGATTGCGAAGGTTCAGGACGAGATTGGCCATGGACAATTGCTTTACCATGCCGCTGAAACCCTGGGGAAAACCCGTCAGGAAATGACAGCTGACCTGCTTTCAGGCAAATCCAAATATTCCAATGTATTTAATTACCCAGCTGAGACCTGGGCCGACGTGACGGTGATCGGATTTTTGATCGATGCAGCGGCCATAGTCAACCAACTGGCCAATTCCAAGGGATCCTACGGCCCTTATTGCAGGGCTCTGGAACGGATCTGCTACGAGGAAAGCTTCCACCTCAAACAGGGGCAGGATGCATTTGTGGAGCTTGCATCCGGAACTCCAATGCAGCGCGGGATGCTTCAGGATGCGCTGAACCGCTGGTGGCCTCCGATCATGCAGTTCTTCGGTCCCCCGGACAAAATCTCGGCCCATTCCGCCAGGCTGATGCAATGGAAAGTGAAAATGGCGAGCAATGACGAAATGCGCAATCAGTTTCTGGATACCTATGTTCCCAAGGTATTCGAGCTGGGCATGACCCTGCCGGATCCCCTGCTGGCCAAGGATCCCGTAACGGGCCGTTGGAAATATACCGAGCCGGACTGGAATCTTTTTTTCAGGGTGATTGGAGGGGACGGTCCCTGCAACCGGGAAAGAATTGCCGTGAGGTCCTGGGCTGAAGAACATGGAGCCTGGGTCCGCAAGGCGTTGAAGGTGACCAGTGGTATGCCCAGTCTTCCCATCGCCTGAACCACCCAACAGGCATTGATCTTTCCAAATACACCCATCGAAAATGCAATCTTTTGATCCGAGGGTAAGGCGCCTGAACCCGGAACCGCCACCCGAGCCGGTGGAGGAAGGGCTCCCCTCCTGGCCTGCATTTGAAGTATTTCATCAGGAAAAAAGGGGAGCCCGCCATGAACATGTGGGAAGCCTTCATGCCCCGAACCCGGAGATGGCCCTCGTATTTGCCAAGGAGCAGTTCGGCAGGAGGAAGAAATGTGTGAGCATCTGGGTGGTCCCTTCAGACCGGATCCTGGCTTCAGCGGAACAGGATGAAGACATGTTCGCCAATAACCTGGATAAAACCTACCGGGATGCCAGCGGATTCCGGGTGATGGAAAAAATCAACCGGATCCGCAGGGAGCAGGGAAATAATCAAACCGGGTCAAAACCTAAATAAGGCAACAGTGGATGAAGCATTGAATACGGGGCTGGCCGGACTGATCACCAGGATGGCAGACGATGAGCTGGTTCTGGGACACCGGAATTCGGAATGGACGGGCCTTGGCCCGATCCTGGAAGAAGATATCGCCTTCTCTTCGATGGCCCAGGATAAAATCGGGCATGCACTCGCCTTATATCAGGTCCTGGAGCGGGAGCTGGGCGGAACGGACCCGGATCATTTCGCTTTCTTCCGGGATGCGGGACAATACCAATGTTGTCATTTTGTAGAATATCCGAACAGGGAATATGATTTCAGCCTGATGCGCCATTTCCTTTTTGACGCTGCCGAAACCGTAAGATTTGCCAGTCTGGAGGAATCGACCTTCCAGCCCTTCCGCCAATTGGCCCGAAAATTCCGGGGAGAGCTGAAATATCATATGATGCATGCCAGGGCCTGGATTCACCAGCTTGGCCATGGCGGGGAGGCGGCCAGGGAAAGGATGCAATCCTGCCTCTCCAGCTGTTTCGGATCCTCCCTCGGAATTTTCGAGGAAGGGATCGGCGACGATACCCTGATCTCTTCCGGAATTTTCCCAGGGGAAAAAGCGCTCAGGGAAAAATGGCTCGAACTGGTGGAACCCCTGCTTGAGGCCGCCGCATTCCAAATGCCTTCTGTAGCGGAAACCGGGCCCGATACCGGGGGAAGAACCGGCATCCATACTTCCTTCCTGCAGCCGCTCCTGGATGAAATGAGGGAAGTGTTCCGAATGGATCCTGCCGCATCCTGGTAGACAAAACCCTTTATGATCATGGACCGGAAAAAGGAACAGGAAGTAGCCCTGGAGCTGGTTGAAGATGCGCTGCGCCAGGTGATGGATCCTGAAATCCCCGTCCTCAGCGTGATGGATCTCGGGATGATCACGGGAATTGATATTGCTTCTGATCATATCGGGATCCGGATGATCCCGACTTTCTCCGCCTGTCCCGCGGTCCAGGTGATCCGGGGAGGCATCAAAAAAAAACTGGAGCAAAAATTTTCCATACCGGTCCAGGTAGATATTGACCCGGAAATTTCCTGGAACAGCAACCGGATCACGGAAGAAGGGAAAGAAAAGCTCCGTCATTTTAAAATCGCTCCACCCTCAGCGATTTCCGAATGGGAAGAAGGGTCCCTTTCCGCAATCCCCTGTCCATTCTGCCAAAGCAGGAACACCTATCTGCGCTCCCCTTTCGGGTCAACCCTCTGCAGGTCCCTTCATTTTTGCAGGGATTGCGGAAGTCTTTTTGAACACTTCAAGGAACTGGAATAAGTTCATGGAAAATGCTCCTGGATCCGGGACGGCTCTGGATCCTCATCATGATCCAGATAAATTATGGATCAATAACTGATACCCAACCCTTCCATTCAGGTAATCGGATCTTTTGCAAGGGCAATATTTCCTTTTATTTCTGGAGAATCCCATTTTTTTGATATCCGGCCCCGGATTCCGGATTTATGGGGAAAGGACTCTACAAGGTAAAAACATAATATAATTCTAAATTATCACATTATCAATTCTTAATAAAAAAAAATTTTCAAAAAGATTAATTTTGATAATAAATTAGTTAATTTTCTAACTAATTATATAACAATTATATATTTTTGCTCTTCAATCTCAGGTTGCTATCTCCCAATAATCCAGGATTCCGGGCCTTTCCAATCTGATTAATATACGGAAGAATAAATCATTATATATTATAAAAAATCATTTATAAATTGAATTCAATCCCAATTTTTTGCCGCCTGTTTCTTGCACGAGACCCGTTTTCCGGGTAATGGAGCAGTCGATTCAACCGGGACAGTTCTCTCCCGCCAAATCCAGCCAGATGTATAAAAAGGTATTTTTAGTTTTTCTGTTGCCATACCTGTTCCTTTTTTCCCGGGTGAAAGGCCAAAAAATCATCCTGACAGATCCTACGAACAAGACCTGGGTAGACAGCGTGCAGATCAAATGGACCATCACTGAACCGGCAGGAGCCCCACAAAAGGAGTGGCTGGTATGGACTTATGTTTCCGGGCCCTACCCGCAGTGGGTGGACTCCAGCTGGATGATGATCCTGGGGAGCAAAAGCCTTGCGGGTTCCTTTTATTGCCATCCGGCACAGGTCCTTCCCAATGCCAACATCGATGCCGTTTCCCCGGGAAATGCAATCCCGGATGGAGTATGGAAAGTGACCATGTGTTATTTACGCCCTCCCAGTGTCGGAACAGATACCATCCGGTCGGCTCCCAGGACCGCTGTAACCACCATCACTTCCACCTGGCCTCCCACCCTGATCAGCCCGGCAACGGGAATTGCCTATACCAGCCCTTTCAATGTTCATTATACCCTTCCTGGCAATCCGTTGGCCGGTTCCGTGGTCCTGCAATTCCAGGGAACGGATACCGCAATCCTTTCCATGAATAATTCCACAAGCGTGAGCTTCAACCTGAAAACCCGGGGGATCGCCAGCTCCTCCCGCCTGATCCTGTCGACCACCAAAGACACCCTGAGGGATGGGCTTTATTCCGTAATGCTTTCATACCGGGACAAATACGGCCATCCGGCGGACTCCATTGTGGATACGCAGGTGCTGATTCAGACCGCGACGCCCCGGCCGACGATTCTGTATCCGGATTCAGGAACGGTATTCACCACCCCGAACCCCATCCTGGTAAAATTCAGATTGCCCTTCCCTTCCAAATCCGGTTTCGAAACCGTCACCTTCAACCCGGGCAAATACACCTATACTCCAGTCTGGCACGGTTCCCTGACCGACTCTTTGCTGGTGCCGTCCACAGACACCCGGATCCCTGACGGAAAAAACTATTCGGTCATTTTCAGCTACCGGGATTCCCTGGGCAATCCTGCCGCCTCCGATACGGTGAACGGGATCACCGTGCATCGCAAAACCGTCACTCCTTCACTGACCAACCCAGCCGCCAAAACCCTGTTCAGGGATTCCACCCTGGTGAAGTATAACCTCAACGGAATTCCGGATTCCGGTACCGTCAAGCTGGTATTCCTGGATTCGATAACCAGTAATCCGGTCGATTCGGTCTGGCTCCGGAGTGCTGCCCAGACCGCATCCGTCTTTCTCCATTCCGAGGACCTGGCAGCCCTGGGGAATGCTGCCCTGGATACCCTTCCGGAGGGGACCTACAAAGTCTATATCTCCTGCCAGGATACCCTGGGCAATCCACCTGCCTCCTCCGCATGGATCTCCGGGGTGACCTGCCAGCGCCATACTTCGCCACCCATTCTCCAGGAACCCGCCGAGGGTCAAACCTATACCCTGATCCCTGTCCGGTTCGCCCTTCCCGAGGCCCCGAAAGGGGGCAGCGTCCTCCTGGTATTTAATGGGCCCAATACGATCCGGTTCACCATGGCCAATGGTTCCGTCAATCCGGCGGCAAAAATCAACCCCTTTGTCAATCCGAAGGGCAAAATACCTTTTACCAATGGGGTATCCAACAGTACAGGACGGTTCATCCCCAATGGCAAATACCAGGTCATACTCACCTATCAGGACAATTTGGGAAATGCAATAGCAGGGGATACAATCCAAAATATGACGGTGGATTCCGGGGCGGTGCTGCCTGTTTCGCTGGCGGGATTCACCGCCGCAATCCGGGATCAGGCGGTCTGGCTCCAGTGGTATACCGCTTCTGAAACCAACAATGCCTTTTTCCAGGTGCAGCAAAGTGCAGGCGGATTTTCCTTCGTTTCCGTGGGGATGGTACCGGGTGCCGGAAATTCAACAGAACAAAAGACCTACCAGTGGTCTGAGCCACTTTCCAAAATCGCTTTGGACCCCGTCTATTTCAGGCTCAGGCAGGTTGACTTCGACGGAAATTCCAGCTATTCGAATGTGATTGAGCTGGAGATCGGGGATCAGTCCCGGTCCCGGCTGCTCACGCCCAATCCCAGCGGGGGAAAATTCCTGCTCAGGCTCAGTTCGGCTCCGCAAAAGCCACTCGGACTGGCCATTTATAACCAGACCGGCGGGCTGGTATTCCAGGCCCGGATATCCGGCATGCAGACTCCAATCGATCTTTCCGGCGAACCCAGGGGCCTGTACCTGGTCCGGCTGACCTACCCGGGAGGGAAGTCGGTCACCCTGAAGGCGCTGTTGCAATAAGCAACCTCCTGCCCTCGCTAAAAAAAATCAGGCCAGGTGGAAACCCGGCCCGATACCACTTAATCTAAATCTGCAATGAAAAAAGTTGATCAGGCCATTTCGAGCCTGGAATGATCTTTGGTTTCCAGGGTGCTGGAGTCCATCAGGAACTCATCCACTTTCCGGGCGCATTCCCGCCCTTCGGAGATGGCCCATACCACGAGGGACTGACCCCTTCTCATGTCGCCTGCTGAAAATATCCTGGAGACCGAAGTCTGAAATTCCTTTTCGTCCGCGCGCACATTTCCTCTTTCGTCCTTTTCAACTCCCAGCTGTTCGAGCAGACCTTCGTGGACCGGGTGCAGGAACCCCATGGCCAACAGGACCAGCTGGGAGGGGATTTCCCGGACAGAGCCCGGGGTTTCCGTAAATCTTGACGGCCTGCCGTCCACGCCTTGGGTCCACTCCAGGGAAGCCAGCTCCAGCCCGGAAAGTTCCCCCCGGGGGTTGCCCAGAAAAGCCCTGGTGGTCACGGCCCAGTGGCGCTGGACCCCTTCCTCGTGGGAAGATGAGGTTTTCAGGATCATCGGGTAACCGGGCCAGGGCATGTGCCGGGTCCGGGATGCGGGGGGTTTGGGAAGCAGCTCGAACTGGGTCACAGTCCGGGCGCCCTGCCGGTTGGCGGTCCCCACGCAGTCCGACCCGGTATCCCCGCCCCCGATCACAATGACGTCTTTTCCTGTGGCCAGAATATCGGGGCCGATAACTTCTTTTCCACTGACCCGCTGATTCTGCTGGGTCAGGTATTCCATCGCAAAATGGATTCCTGAAAATTCCCGGCCGGGGACCGGAAGGTCCCTCGGCAGGTCAGAGCCGCCTGCCAGGACGAGGGCATGGAAATCCCGCAGCAGGTCGCTGACCGGGATTCCATCTCCCACCCGCGCCTTGCAACGGAAGGAAATTCCTTCCTCCTCAAGGACAGCGATCCTGCGGTCCACCACCCATTTTTCCAGTTTGAAATCCGGGATGCCATAACGAAGCAGGCCCCCGGGAAGATCATCCTTTTCAAAAACCGTGACCAGGTGACCGGCGGAATTCAGCTGGGCTGCTGCGGCAAGCCCGGCGGGGCCTGATCCGATCACTGCGACTTTTTTTCCGGTGCGGATCCGGGGGACCCTGGGTTGGACCAGACCTTTATCAAATGCAATCTCGATGATATGCTTCTCGATCTCCTCAATCGTAACCGCAGGCCGGTTGATGGCCAGTACGCAGGCGCTTTCGCAGGGAGCCGGGCAGATCCTGCCTGTGAATTCCGGAAAATTATTCGTGGAGGAAAGGATCTGGTAGGCCTCCTCCCATTGGCGGTTATAAACTGCATCGTTAAATTCCGGGATCACGTTTCCCAGGGGGCAGCCGTGCTGGCAAAAGGGAGTTCCGCAATTCATGCACCGGGCAGCCTGGCCGTGGAGCGCTTCCGGCGTGAATCGCTCCTCGAATTCCCGGAAATGCT
>JANWKA010000039.1 GCA_025451655.1 Chitinophagaceae bacterium
GAATGAGGGTGAAGTCCAGGGAAACGATGATCACCACGCAGAGGACCGACCCCGCCAGGTTGATTTGTACCCGGTTCATCCCGGAAAAATAGGAGGCCAGGATGATGTTGTAGATATAGATCAGGGATCCCGGAAGCATGATGATCAGGGGAATTGCAGCTCCGGCGAAGGTAGCTCCGAACACCAGAACGATCAGGGGCCTTCCGAAAATGCAGAGCAGGCAGCCCCCCAGCAGGGAGGCCCATCCCAGCAAACGGAGCAGTACCTTGAGCTCTTCCAGCCAGTGGGGGTCCTCCATCCGGTCACTGTAGGAGAATACCACCGTGGAAATCGCCACGGGCACCAGCCAGAAAAGCTGAATGATTTTTGCCGACAGGGCATAAATCCCGAGCTGGCCCTTTCCAAGGAAAAAATTAATGATCCAGATATCGGCCCGGTAGGCAAAAAACTGGATGATGTTGGCCCAGAAGACGATTCCGCTGTAACGGAATAAGCGCCGATATTCAGGAGGCTTCAGAAAGCCCCGCTTCCCCCCGGAGGAGAAAGCCAGGTTGATCCCGACCAGGGTAGCACCGGAAATGAAATTAACGGCTATGAAAATGCCGATCAGCACTCCGGGCCCCGGAATCGGAGCGATGCGGGAAACCAGGAAAAGCAGGACAATGCCGGCCAGGTTGATTCCAAGAAGGGTGGTATAAATCAGGCGGAACTTTTTCAGGGCATTGAGGAAAGCCATTCCGTAATAATTCATCAGGAGTCCGGCCATGTAAACGGTTCCCCAGATCCAGGGCCGCTGGTACAACCCATTGATATAAATGGAATGGCCGGTCAGGGCATGGGCCAGGCCTTCCCCGGTAAGGGAAAGGACCAGCTGGAATGGAAGGACCAGTAAAACCAGGGTCGGAAGCAGCCTGGAAATGCGGAACTCTTTTTTCGAAATATGGAAGATGATCCCGGCGTCCAGGCCAAAACCGACCAGGAGGGTATAAAAGGCACAGTTGGTGAGCAGCAGGGTAAATTCCCCGTTCCCCCTGGGACCCAGCAGCCGGATGAGAAGGGCCGTGAACAGGAACTGGGTGATCGTATAACCGATCCGGTATAGCAGGTTCTGATATACGTGTTTTCCGAATTCCAGGTTCTGCTTCAAGGGGCCGGTTTCCATGAATCCTTTTTCGCGGGGGCCTTGATCGGGTGGCCCTTGCCCGGGGAGCAAGATAATCCTTCATCCGCTTCCTGGATACCTTGCTGTTTCCTGGAGGAGAGTTCCCCCGGATCAGGGTAGGGAAAGGGGGTCCCCTGAACGGTTCATCCCCGGCTGGATCTCCGGGCAGCGGATATGTTCCATCCGGAAGCCCAACCCGATGATCCTTCCCGGGATTCTTCTCAGCAGGGGGAAGGCCTGGAGCAGGCGGAACGGGAAGGGGGGCTTGTCCCGGCCCGGTTTCGGAGGCCGGGAAATTCCTTTCTGAATCATTTCCTGCAGACGCTGTATCATCCGGGCAGGAAATTCCCTGCGATTTTGGACCCGGTCCAGGACGGTTTTGGAAAGAATTCCTTCCGTCCGGTGAAACTCCTGCCAGAGCAGGTTGGCCACCGATACGGCATCCTGGAGCGCCAGATTGATCCCGACCCCTCCCACGGGGGACATGGCATGGGCGGCATCCCCGATGCAAAGCAGGCCGTTGAGGGCCCAGGTTTTCAGGTGGTCGATCCGGATGCTGAGCAGGCTGAGTGCAGTCCAGTCCCCAAGCGCTCCGGTCCGGTCTCCGAAAAACGGGGCAACCACCAGGAGGTCTTTGATGAATTGATCCAGGCCTGAAGCCTGGATCGCGCCGAACCCTCCTTTCGGGATCACATAACCGCATTGCCAGTAATCGCCGCGGTCAATCATAATAAGGATCTTTCCCTGGCGATAAAATCCCAGGGACTGGCGCGGGTCAGTAGCCTGGCAGGGCATCCGGAACCAGAGCAGGTCAATGGGGGAGCCGGAATCAACCGGTTCAAAACCAGCCAGGGTCCTGGTTTCAGAATGCCTCCCGTCGGCACCGATCACCAGGCGGCAGGAAATGGTCTTTTTCCCTTCCGGGGTGGTGACCTCCACACCGGTGACCGCGTCACCCGACCGGATGAGGCCGGTCAGGCTGGACTGCATCCAGAGAGAGAATCCCGGGTACCGGGAAGCTTTTCCGGAAAGGAAATTCAGGAAATCCCATTGGGGCATGAACGCGATCAGGGGCTTCGCCGTCCGGAGCCAGGAAAATTCCGCGATGGTATAGGTTTTCGATCCAAACCGGGCTTCCAGGCGACTGAGCTCCTGATGGGGCAGTTTCAGGAAATCCTCCAGGATCCCGAGTTCATGGAGCAGCTGGAGGGTGGCAGGATGAATGGTGTCTCCCCGGAAATCCCGGATGAAGTCCCGATGTTTTTCAAGGACGATGACCCTGAGGCCGGCGCGAGCCAGCAGGTAACCCGTCATGATTCCGGCAGGGCCGCCTCCTGCAATGCAGCAATCGGCCTGGTCATGGTCAGCCATAAGAATGAAATTACAGAAAGTTAGGATTTTCAATCCGGGGCAGCCCGGGAACCTCCGGGGAAAATTTGGATTTTCCGGCTTTTCATTATACTTTGAGATTCAAAGTGAAATCATATGGAGGATGCCAAAGCCCTTTCGAAAACCCTGGGCGAGATTCGCCAGATCATGGCTGCCAGCATGCGTTTCTTCAGCCTCGGCGGTCCCGGCGGAATCGCTGCCGGGGCATGCGGAATCGCAGGAGCCCTGGTTGCAGCTTCCCTTTTGAATGCCCGGGGACTGGTCATGGACTTTGGAATCCTGCCTGCGGCGCATTACAGTCTGGTCCGGATCTTCCGGGAGCCGGTATTTCTGGTGGCCTGCTGCACTTTCATCGCGGCATTCACCCTGGCCTTCCTGCTCACCTGGATGAAGAGCAAAAAGGAAAACACCGCCCTGCTGGGACCGGCCGGAAAAAGGCTCCTTTTTTATGTGGCCATACCCATGGTAACCGGGGGCATATTCCTGATTAAAATGGCCCAGGAAGGTTTTCTGGACCTGATCCTTCCGGGATCTCTTTTATTTTATGGCCTGGCGATCCTGGGGGGAAGCCGGTTCAGTTTCCCGGTATCCAGGTTCCTGGCTTTCGGAGAAATTGTTCTGGGATTTACCTGTCTTTGGTTCCCTGCGTACGGCCTGGTTTGCTGGATGGCGGGATTCGGGATCCTCCATATCCTTTTTGGCCTGGCCACCTGGAGGGGAAATCCCGAAGGAGCATGAAGAACCCGATCGAACATTTCAACAAAGTCTTTGACAGCAGGGTCCGGATGGGGATCATGAGCAGCCTGATGGTAGCTCCTGAAATGAGCTTCAATGAGCTCAGGGGGCTGATCCGGGCGACCGACGGAAACCTGGCCTCTCACCTGAAAAGCCTGGAAAATCATCAATACATCACCGTGCAAAAGGGGTTTATCGGAAGGAAGACCAATACCGTTTACGCGGCCACCAGGACCGGCCGGAAGGCCTTTCAGCAACACCTGGCAGCCCTGGAGGACATGATCCGTTCCATGCGGTAATTTTTTTATCTTTTTACTTTATAATTCAAAGTGCTTTGAATTATAATTTACCTGAAACAAAAACGAAGGTTATGAAAGCATCATTATTAGGGGCCCATTTCCTGGCCATGGCCCTGGTCTCCATTTTCTTTTTACTGCTTTACACTACAGTCCAGCAATGTTACCGGATGCAGGCCAATGATCCGCAGATCCAGGTGGCCGGCGATTTGGCCCACCGGCTCGGGGCCCATATCCCCATCCCTGCGGGACTGGTTCCGGACTCCATCGACCTGGATCAGGGAGCCGGCCTTTTCCTGGAATTTTATGATGGAAGGGACCATCCTGTTTTTTCCACGGCCACCCTGGGCGGGCGGGTCCCCGTCCTGCCTTCCGGAGTCCTGGGAGCCGCCAGGAAGCAGGGGGAGGACCGGATCACCTGGGAACCCCGGCGGGGCGTCAGACTGGCTACGGTGGTCCGGTATACCGGCAATCCGCGCACTCCCTTTGTAGTGGCGGGTCGCTCCCTGCGGGATACCGAGGACCGCATTGGCAACCTGGGGTTAATGGTTCTGCTGGGCTGGCTGTTATCCCTTTCCCTGATCCTGATCCATTACCCTGTATCGGGGTTCCTGAGGTCCAGGTTTCTCTGAATTCGGGAAAGAATGTCGGGAATAAATGGACCTAATGCGCTATTTTAGAGGGCGGCGCCCATTCCGGATCACCCCCAGGAAGCCGGGTGCCGGTTTTCAACCCAAACCCGATCCTTTATGAAGCTTTTCCCCCGGATTTTGACATCGGCAGCGCTATTGTTTCCGGTAATTCCCGCAATGGCCCAGCAGTCAGGCTGGAAAGACCGTGACGAGCTGCTGCAGGACCATTGGTACATCCAGTCATCCGCGGTGGTGACAGACAGCGGCAGCCTGATCTCCACCGGAAAATTTCATCCCAGCCATTGGTATCCAACCACCATTCCCCATACCGTACTGGCTACCCTCGTGGATGACAGCATCTACCGGAACATCTTTTTTTCCAATAACCTGGAAAAAATCAGCGATACGCCCTTTGATCATCCCTGGTGGTACCGGACCAGTTTTCAGCTTGGGCCCGAGGTCAGGGGCAGGCAGGTCCGGCTCCGTTTCAACGGGATCAACTACCGGGCGGATGTCTGGCTGAACGGCCATCTGGTAGCGGGTGCAGATTCGGTAGCCGGGAGTTTCCGGATGTTTACCCTGGATGTTACTCCTGATGTCAAGCCTGGAACCAATGTGCTGGCGGTGGAAGTGACCCGCCCTGCGGGCGGGGAGCTCGCCATCGGATTTGTGGACTGGAATCCCGAGCCCGCCGACAAGGACATGGGAATCTGGAGGGATGTCCATTTGCTGGTCACCGGACCGGTTTCCATAGAGAATCCCTTTGTGGAGACCCAGGTGGATTCAGCCACCCTGGCAAAAGCCTGGCTGACCCTGAGCGCCACCCTCCAGAACCATGCCGGAGAGGCGGTCCGGGGGGACTTGGTCGCAACGATTGGCACCACCATCATGATATCCAAACCCGTCACCCTGGGAGCCGGGGAGTCCCAGCGGGTGGTGCTGGACCCTGCGAACTATCCGAAGTTGGTATTGGACCATCCAAAACTTTGGTGGACCTATGAAATGGGCCGGCCGAATCTTTACCCCCTCCATCTGGAATTCCGGGTTCACCAGGAGGTATCCGACCAGAAACAAATCCGGTTCGGGATCCGGACGATCACCAGTTACCGGACCCCGGCAGGGTTCCGGGCTTACCGGCTGAACGGGAAGGATATCCTGATTAAGGGAGGAGGATGGACGGATCCCATGTTGCTCAATGCCAGTTCCGCCTATGAAGATGCAGGGATCGATTATGCGGTCCAGATGCACCTGAATGCCATCCGCATGGAAGGGTTTTGGGGCCACGACCAGCATATTTTCGACCTCTGCGACGAAAAGGGGATCCTGGTCATGGCCGGATTCAGCTGTCAGTGGGAATGGCCGGAACATATGGGCGGCCACGCAGACCGCTATGGAGGGATCGAAACCCCCGTGCAGATGCATACGGCCACCTGTTCCTTCCGGGACCAGATTGACTGGCTGCGCAATCATCCCAGTGTCTTTCTGTGGCTGTACGGCAGCGATAAATGGCCCAGGCCTACCCTGGAATCCCAGTACCTGGACATCCTTTCCGCTGATGACCCGACCCGTCCCTATGCCCAGTCCGCAGCGGAACATACCAGCGTGATCACCGGTACCTCCGGGATGAAAATGCGGGGCCCCTATGATTATGTGCCTCCGGATTACTGGTACATTGATCATAAGAACGGGGGAGCGTTCGGGTTCAATACCGAAACCAGTCCGGGTCCTGAAGTTCCGGTGAAGGAAAGCCTGGAAAGGATGATCCCTGCCGATTCCCTCTGGCCGATCAGCCAGCCCTGGCTTTTCCATGCTGCCCGGGGTCAATTCCATAACCTCAAATATTATAACCTGGCGATGGACCACCGGCTGGGAGCTCCCACAGGGCTGGACGATTACCTGAGAAAAGCCCAGTACCTGAATTATGAAGGAATGCGCGCCATGTACGAAGCTTTTGAGGCCAACCGGTTCAACGCCACCGGGATCATCCAGTGGATGTATAATGCCTCATGGCCCAAGCTCTGGTGGCAGCTCTACGATTATTATCTCGTTCCTACCGCTGCATTCTATGCAGCGAGGAAGGCCTGCGAGCCGGTCCATATTGCCTACAATTACGCCACCCATGGCGTGGTGGTGGACAATAACACCCTGGCCGATTACCGGGGCCTGGAAGCGCATATCCGGGTACTGGATATCGACCTGAACCCCCTGGATACCGCCAACCTGCCACTAGATGAGCTTCGGCCCCAGGAAACCCTTTCCCTTCCCTTCAGCGATTCGGCCATCAGGGCAACGACTTATTTCATGGAACTGAGCCTGACCGGTGAAAAGGGCAAAGAGATCAGCCATAATTTCTACGCGTTATCCACGGTCCCGGATGAACTGGATTCCACCCGGACCACCTGGTTTGTGACTCCCGAAAAAGGCTATGCCGATCTCACCGCCCTGCAGGGTCTGCCTGCTGTGCAACTGGAGGCGGATAAGCATATCGAAAGAAGGGGGGACCGGGTTTACGCGACGGTTACCCTGCGCAACCCCACAAACCATCTTGCCTTCATGGTTTGCGTCGATATGCTGCGGCAGGGGGATCACCAGCTGATCACCCCCATTTTCTGGGACGATAATTATATCAGCCTGCTGCCCGGGGAGCAAAGGACAATCACCGGGTATTGCGGGGAAGCCGCCCTGAAAGGCCAGACCCCCGGATTGAGGATCAGTGGATGGAATGTCCCGGATGGCCAATAAGCCCGAATTTTCAAAGGCATTCCGGTTCTTGCGGCCTGCCCCTCCAAATCCATGTTCATGAAAAGGAACTATTATATCGTGGGCCTCATCCTGCTCACCTTCTTCGTCATTTCCTTCATCACCAATATCATCGGGCCCCTGATCCCCGATATCATCAAGGACTTTCATCTCAGCCTGGCCCTGGTGGCGGTGCTTCCCTTCGCCTTTTTCATCGCTTACGGGGTGATGTCCATCCCTTCCGGAATGATGGTCGAAAAGTTCAGGGAAAAAAAGATCATGGCCTGGGGATTCATCCTGGGACTGGGCGGCTCCCTGTTGCTCGCCTCCCATCCGGGGTATCTCACCGCCGTAATTTCCCTGTTCGTAATCGGATGCGGGATGGCCATGCTCCAGGTGGTCATCAACCCCCTGCTGAGGACCTCGGGAGGAGAGGAACATTTCGCCTTTAATTCCGTACTCGCGCAGCTGATTTTCGGCCTGGGTTCCTTCGTAAGCCCCTTCATTTATTCCATGCTGGTCCTTCGGCTGGAAGCCCATACTGCAACCCGGTCCTGGTTCGCTGGCCTTGTTCCGGCCGGCCTTCCATGGATCTCCCTGTACTGGGTCTTCACGGTGGTCTGCCTGGCCATGTTTTTGATCATCGTGTTTTCCCGGTTTCCCAAAGTGGAACTGAGCAGCGAGGAAATTGCGGGGCCCATCCGGACCCATATCCACCTGCTGCGCAAAAGAGTGGTGGTCCTTTTTTTCATCGGCCTGTTCTGCTATGTCGGCACAGAGCAGGGGACTGCCAACTGGATCTCCCAGTTCCTGGCCACCTACCACGGATATAATCCACAGACCACCGGAGCATCTGCTGTCGCTGCATTCTGGGGGTTGATGACCCTGGGAGGGATCCTGGGCCTGATCCTGCTGAAGTTCATCGACAGCCGCAAAGTCCTGATCCTTTTTACCATACTGGCGTTGATCTGTCTCAGCGTGGCCCTTTTTGGCCCTGCCGGGGTCTCCCTGAGGGCATTTCCCCTGGTGGGATTTTTCGCGTCGGTGATGTATCCCATTATATTTTCTCTCGCGCTCAATTCCGTGAGCGAGCATCACGGGTCCTTCTCCGGGATCCTGCTGACCGGGGTGATCGGAGGGGCTGTGGTGACCTTGATCATTGGGTGGATTGCGGGCTACCTGGGTTTGAGGACCGGTATGCTCCTGCTATACCTGACCCTGGGCTATATTCTATCCATCGGGATCTGGGCCAGGCCCATCATCACCAACAAGACCATTGCGCTGGGAAGGACCGGGGAAAAGCCTGAAAACCCATGAACAAAACGGGACCAGTCATCGGCATCGACCTGGGGGGGACACAGGTTCGGGCGGGGAAAATACGGGATGGGGCCCTTGAAGCGACCCATTCCCTGAAAGTCCGAAGCCAGGGCTCGGTGGAGGAGGTCATGGACGACCTGTACGCGGTTACGGATGCCCTGATCGATCCTTCGGTCACCGCGATCGGGATCGGGGTTCCCAGTGTGGTGGACCTGGATTCAGGGGTCGTTTACGAAGTGCAGAATATTCCCTCCTGGAAGGAGGTTCCCCTGAAACAATTGATGGAGGCCCGATACAAAATCCCGGTCCAGGTCAACAACGATGCCAACTGCTTTGCCCTGGGAGAACTTTATTTCGGCAAAGGAATAGGCCGTGAAAACCTGATCGGCCTCACGGTGGGAACCGGCCTGGGCGCGGGGATCATCATACGCCAAAAGTTGTATGCAGGGGCCAATTGTGGTGCCGGGGAATTCGGCATGGTAGGGTACCTCGATAAACATTTCGAATATTATGCCTGCGGCCAGTTTTTCACCAATGTTTACGGGATGGATGGTTCCCAGGTATATCAAATGGCTATTGGCGGAGATGCCAGGGCCCTGGAAATTTACCATGAAATGGGTACCCACCTGGGTAATGCCATCAAAATGATCCTTTATACCTATGATACTGACCTGATCATCCTGGGAGGTTCTGTCCGGGAGGCCTATTCATTTTTCAGAAAGGGATTATGGGACCAGGTCCGGACCCTGGCCTATTCCCGTACCGCCCAAAAGCTGGAGATCAGGATTTCCACCCTGGCTCATAGCGGATTGCTTGGTGCCGCAGCCCTCTGTTATGATGTCGGGCCGTCCTAAATAGCTGAAGGATTTTTTTGGTAAGGAGAACAGCAGTTGCCCTGCAAATCGGCCATAGAACCAGTATTGATATCGACCTTTTTTCCCTTGAACCTTTTGCCCAAACTTTGTTTTTAAATGATTTGGAATCCAGGTATGGGTTGATCGTGGATTATCTGTGAAAAAACAAGCTGGAGGGGAAAATTGAAAGGGTGGCCATCGACCTGATTACCCATTCCTATCCTTTGGTAAATAACCTGGTCCTTATTGATGGAATCAGGATGGCGGGGAAGGTGGATATAGCGGCCATGAGGTTAAATGCAATTGTGGGTGACGGAAGCAGGCTCAAAGAGTTTATCGATATTGTTTTTCTTTCTTCCCACCCGGGAGGCCTGCAGGAACACAGGGTAAAGCCAGGATGAACCAGCCTCGGAAGTCGGGGAATTTCAGGAGTAATTACAATCCTTACCAGAACCGGATATAAAGCAGGCAAAGGATCACCAATGTGACCAAAATCATCACGATGATGTTCGGCTTTAATTTGAACATCGATTTATCAATTGCAAAAGCCTTGGCATTGATCCTGGGACCAGCAAGGCTCACGGCAATCATGGCCACCACGGTGAAGCCGAAGGCGAGCCCCATGGCAATGAGAAACGGAATATAATAATGACCGTGGCCATCCGGGTAGGCGGTGTAGAGCCAGGTATTGTTTCCGAATACGATCGGGGCGAACTGGTTGAAGAAGATGGAAAGGCAAAGGCCGCCGAGGATTCCCACGATGGATGCCGCGGCAGTTGTTCTTTTCCAGAACATCCCCAGGATGAAAATGGCAAACACCCCGGGACTGATGAAGCCGGTATATTTCTGGATATAGGTGAACCCTCCCTGGGTTCCGATCCCCATCACGTCCCACCAGGTCAGCAGGATGGAAAAGACCATGGCGACGACGATCACCCAGCGACCGATCCAGACCAGTCTTTGTTCGTTCGCTTTGGGTTCGAAATATTTTTTATAGATATCCAGGGTAAAGATCGTCGAAATGCTGTTTGCCTTTCCCGCCAGGGAGGAAACGATGGCAGCCGTCAGGGCGGCCAGGGCAAGCCCTCTCATTCCATGGGGAAGGAATCCCAGGATAGATGCATAGGCATTGTCGGGGTTGAACTTCCCTCCGGAAGCCATTTGTCCCCCCAGGCCGCCGTGGGTGAAAAGGACATAGGCCGCTATCCCGGGAAGCATCACCAGGAGCGGCATGAGCAGTTTCATGAATCCGGCGAACAGGATGCCGGTCCGGGCGGTCGGGAGGTTGGCCCCGAGTGCCCGTTGGGTGATATACTGGTTGCATCCCCAATAATTCAGGTTCACGATCCATTCCCCGGCGTAATACATGGCGATACCGGGGAGGATCATGTATTTGTCTATATAATCCTGGGAGGCATGAGGGCCCGGCTTGGCCAGGATCATTTTGAAATGGTCGGGGGCATGACTCAACATGGCGTTGAATCCGGCGATCGCGTCCTTACCCAGGCCGAAACGCTGCCCGACCAGGGTCAGGGCAACATAGGTGGTGGCCAGGCCGCCGATGATCAGAACCAATACCTGGATCACATCGGTGTACCCGATCACTTTCATGCCACCCAGGGTGATCACCAGGGCGAAAACCGCCAGCAGGATCTCGATCGTGTGAAAATCCCCCCCGCCGGCGAGCGCATTGATTGCCAGCGTCCCGAGGAATAGGATGGAGGTGAGGTTCACCACGATATAGACCAGCAGCCAGAGGATGGCCATGATTAAACTGCTGCTTTCGTTATACCGGGTCTTGAGGAACTGCGGCATGGTGAAGATCCGGTTCTTCAGGTAGATGGGCATGAACCAGACTGCCACGATGATGAGCGCCACTGCCGCGATCCATTCGTAGGCTGCTACGGCGATTCCCACGCTGAACCCGTTTCCGCTCATGCCGATGAACTGTTCCGCCGATATATTGGAAGCGATCAGGGATGCGCCGATCGCCCACCAGGTGAGTTTTCCTTCCGCGAGGAAGAAATCCGTGGTGTTTTCCAGCTTTTTCTTTTTCCGCTGGTAGATCCAGTATCCGTAACAGGAAACGACGACGAAATAAATGGCGAAGATCACATAATCTATGTGGCCGAATTTGCTCATGGGACCAGAAGGTTTAGGTTCACCGCGGATTGAAACGGTAATATACATCATTCCATTTCAGCTCATTAAGGAGGCCGGATAAGCGGGTGCAGGAATCAATAACCACGCATTCAATCCCGGCCATCGCAGCGAAATCCTGCATGTGTTCCACCGTGAGATTCTGACTGAAGCAGGTGTGGTGGGCCCCTCCGGCATGGATCCAGGCCGTGCATCCGGTCTTCATATCCGGCCGGGGGATCCAGAAAGCCCGGGCTACAGGAAGTTTAGGCAGGGGATGGGGGGCGTCGATACCCTCCACTTCATTCACGATCAGCCGGAAGCGGTCCCCCAGGTCGATCAGGGAGGCATTGAGGGCCTGGCCCGGCGAAGCGTTGAACACCAGGCGGACCGGATCGGCTTTGCCACCGATCCCCAGGGGATGGATCTCGCAGGAAGGCTTGGCCGATGCGATCGATGGGCAGATCTCCAGCATGTGGGATCCGAGCACCATCCCGTTGTCCGGTTCGAAATGGTAGGTATAATCTTCCATGAAGGAGTTGCCTCCCTTCAGGCCGGAAGCCATAACCTTCATGGCCCGAACCAGGGCTGCGGTCTTCCAGTCCCCTTCTGCCGCGAACCCGTAACCCTCCATCATTAGTCTTTGGGCGGCAATCCCGGGGAGCTGCACGAGCCCATGGAGATCCTCGAAGGTGTCGGTGAATCCCCTGAAATTGCCCTGGCGAAGGAAGGCCCGGAGGCCGGCCTCGATCCGGGCAGCCTCCTTCAGGGAGGCCTGGCCGGGGCCTTTCAGCAGGGGGGCGGAAAGGGTGTAGGCCTCCCTGTATTCGCTGACCAATTGTTCCACCCCGGAATCCGGAACCGCGGCGATGGCCTCAGCCAGATCGCCCACCCCATGGGTGTTCACTGCATATCCCAGCCTGAGCTCGGCCGCTACCTTGTCTCCCTCAGTAACCGCCACAAAGCGCATGTTGTCCCCGAAACGGACGAACCTGGCCCCCTGCCAGTCGTGCCATCCGCAGGCAGCCCGGCACCAGGTACCGATGCTGGTCCCCACGGATTCATCCTCCCAGTGACCGGTAACCACCTTTCGGTCCATCCGCATCCTGCTCAGAAGGAATCCGAATTCCCGGTCCCCGTGAGCGCTCTGGTTGAGGTTCATGAAATCCATGTCGATCTGGTCCCAGGGGATATCGCGGTTGAACTGGGTGTGCAGGTGCATCAAAGGCCTGGAAAGGATCTTCAGCCCCCCGATCCACATTTTGGAGGGAGAGAAGGTGTGCATCCAGGCGATGATCCCGACGCAGGTATCGCTGGAGTTGGCATCCAGGCAAAGCAGGCGGATGGCTTCCGGGCTGGTCAGGACGGGTTTGAAACAGATCCGGACAGGGATCGATCCGTTGCCATCCAGGGCGCGGGCGATGGCACGAGCATGGGATTCCACCTGGAGGAGGGTCGATTCCCCGTACAGGTGCTGGCTTCCGGTTACAAACCAGGCTTCCAGTTGTTTCAGATCGGGCATAAACAGGAATTGAAATCGGTGAAGAGAAAAAATTTCAGGGGTTATTGGCCATAATAGGAATCCGGACCATGCTTCCGTTTCCAGTGCTTCTGGATGAGCGGTTCGTTCAGCCTGGCCGAATCGCTGCGGATCTGTTCGGTGAGCAGGGCCATATGGGCAATTCGTTCCAGCACCGCGCTGTGATAAACCGCGGTATCAGCCGTGCTGCCCCAGGCAAAGGGGGCATGGCTTCCCACCAGGATCATTTCAGTCGATCCGGGGTCCAGTTTGTTTTCCTCCATGGTCCTGAGAATCTGCATTCCGGTTTCGAATTCATAATCGCCCCGGATCATCTCCTCATCCATGGGAGGGGTGCAGGGAATATCCGTACCCAGATAGTCCGCGTGGGTGGTCCCAGAGATCGGGATCGGGCGGAGGGCCTGGGCCCAGGCCGTGGCATAGGTGGAATGCGTGTGTGCGATTCCGCCGACCAGGTCCCACCGGGAGTAAAGCAGGGCATGGGTCCGGGTATCGGAGGAAGGCCGGAGTTTTCCTTCCACTGTTTTTCCATCAAAGTCCACGATGACCATCTGTTCTGCGGTGAGCTCAGCGTAGGGTATCCCGGAAGGCTTGATTGCGAATACCCCGAGCTCGTGGTCTGCCGCGCTGACATTGCCGAAAGTGAAGATCACCAGGCCCAGGCCGGGGAGCCTGAGATTGGCTTTCCAGGCGTTTTGGCGGATCTCATCATATTTTCCCATGGATTCTGGATTTAAAGGATTCCCTCCCTACAAGCCTTCTTCGGAAATGAAACGGCCCAGGGCCAGGTATTTTTGATAGCGCTGCCTGTATATGCCGGTCCTGGAGGGATGGGGAACATATTCCTTTTCGAATCCCTGCCCCATCGCCCTCATGGCCTCACCGACTTCAGGGTAGATCCCGGCTACGGTCGCCGCGAACATGGCTGCACCGGCAGCGCAGGTTTGCCCGGAACGATGGATCCGGAGGGGCATGTCCAGGGTATCAGCCATCATTTGCATGATGAAAGGAGATTTGCGGGCCACTCCTCCGATCCCGATCAGGCCCCGGACCGGGATCCCCTGGCTGACGAAACGGTCGACGATTGCCCGGGCCCCGAAGCAGGTCCCTTCTGCAAGGGCCCGGAACAGTTCCGGCGCCCCCGTGCCCAGGTTCAAGCCTGCCAGGGCCGCTCTCAGATCCTGGTTGGCGTCCGGGGTCCTTCTGCCGTTGAGCCAGTCCACCGAAATTTCGGTGCAGGATGCAGGATCCAGTTTCATGGCTTCCTCATTCAGCCTGTCGATCAGGGTCTCCCTGAGCCCCTCCTCCGGTCTCGCTTCCCCGCCGGCGCGAAGCCGGGAAAGCGGCCAGAGCAGCAAGTCCCGCAGCCAGGCATAGGTATCCCCGAAAGCGGACTGGCCGGCCTCCATCCCCATCATGCCCGGGATCACCGAACCGGGAACCTGTCCGCAGATGCCGCGGACCAGGGTGCCAGCCACTTCCCCCACAGGAGCCACCAGCATGTCACAGGTAGAAGTGCCCATCACCTTGCTCAGGTGATAGGGCTCGATCTGTCCTCCCACCGCGCCCATATGGGCGTCGAAGGCTCCAATCCCCACGGCAACGCGGGTGCTGAGCCCGAGCCGGGTGGCCCAGGCCTGGCAAAGGGTTCCGGCTGACTGGTCTGCCGTGAAGGTTCGGGTTCCCAGCCGCGATACGAATCCGGTCAGCAGGGGATCCCAGCTGCTGAAGAACCCTTCTGGGGGATAGCCCCCGAAACTTTCGGCCCAGAGGGCTTTATGGCCCGCGGCGCAAATGCCTCTTTTCAGGTCCCGGATATTTTTTCCTCCCGTGAGCAGGAACGGAATCCAGTCGCAATGTTCCACCCAGGTGCGGCAGGCGCCACGGACCTCCGGGGCCTCCCTCAGGATATGGAGCAATTTGGCCCAGAACCATTCTGAGGAATAAATGCCGCCGACATACTGGAGGTATTGGACCGGAAATCGGGTGGCATGCAGGTTCAGCTCCTCCGCTTCCCGGACAGAGGTATGGTCCTTCCAGAGCACGAACATCGCATTGGGATCGGACTCGAAGCCCGGGGTGAGGGAAAGAGGGGTTCCGGTTTCATCCACCGCCACCGGGGTCGATCCCGTGGTGTCCACGGAGATCGCCCTGACCGACCGGGCTGCGGCAGGCCCGGCCTGGGAGAGGCAATCGGTGATCGTCCGCTCCAGTCCTTCCTGGTAATCCAGGGGATGCTGGCGGAAACGGTTTAGGGAAGGGTCGCAGAAAAGGCCATCCGCCCAGCGGGGATAGGCCATCACAGAGGAAGCAATACCGCTCCCGTCCCGCGTGTCCACCAGGACACTGCGGACCGAATCGGTCCCGAAATCCACTCCGATGACGAACTGGTCCTGCTCCATAACGGGAGCCGTGAAAATAAGGCTAATTTGCCAGTTGTGGGCGATAGCGGGAGGAACGATTCGGGCCGGGGGGCTTAAGGATTTCCGCCCGGGAAGAGGGTGGTGATGATCTCCCGGAGATCCTTGATGTTCAGCGGTTTTTTCAGGAGCCGGACGACGATGGCGTTGGCGTTCGCCCTGCTGATGTCCCCGAAATCCAGGGATGAGGAAACCATCAGGACATGGCATTTGTTGCGCACCCGGGCCGGAAAGCGTTCAAAATGCCGGAGGAAATCGAACCCGTCCATTTCAGGCATCTGAATGTCCAGCAGGATCATGGTTTCGGGAACCTCGGTCAGCTCCAGCTCGGAGGCCAGGAACTCAAGGGCAGCCTGGGCCCCGCTGAAGGGAATGATGGTTTTGGATAGGCCCTGGAAGCGAAGCAACTTGTCGTGAAAGAAAAGGTCGATCTCATTGTCATCGATCAGGATGAATCTCAGATCAGGCATTGAATTCGTTTTTGTTTGGCAGCGTGATCTCAAACCTGGTTCCACTGCCGAATGTGGAGGTTACGCTGATCGTCCCGCCGATCCGGGTCAGGGCCTCCTTTACGATATACAGACCGATCCCGGTGCCCGGCTTGTTGTTATTGTTTGTTCGAAAGAACATCTTGAAGATATTGTTCAGGTGCTCGCTCAGGATCCCGATGCCGTTGTCCTCGATGGTGATCACCGCGCGGTGCGGTTCCACCCGGACGGAAAGGTTCACCATCTGGTGCGGTTCGTCCGGCTTCTGGTACTTGACGGCGTTGGAAATGAGGTTGTTCATCACCACGCTGGTCCGGAAGCTGTCTCCCCGGAAATCCACCTGCTGGTCGACTTCGGTGTTGAACTTGATCGAAGGGTTCTGGTGCTGGCAGGCTTCCACGGAATCGGCGATCAGGCTTCTGAAATCGATGAAATCATATTCGGGCTCCAGCCTGGAATTCTTGTAGTATTCAATAATCTTCTGGATAAATCCGTCGAGGCGGACGATGCTGGTCTCGATCATGTTCATATACCCGTTGGGATCGGTCACCGAATGGTCCATTTTGGACAGGTCGATGATGCCCAGAACGGACATGAGGGGGGAGCGCAGATCGTGGGACGCGCTGTAAATAAACCTGCTGAGCTCATCATTGGTTTTTTCCAGGGCCTCTACCTTTTCCCGGAGCTGGCGCCGGGCCTGGAAAATGTCGTAGGCGTTCTTGATCGCATTCTGCAGCTCGAATTCGTCCCAGGGCTTTTTGATGAACCGGTAGATTTGCCCCTTGTTGATGGCGTCCACCAGGGCTTCGATGTCGGTGTAGCCGGTTAGCAGGATCCGGACGGGGTCCGGGTGCTGTTCCTTGATCGAGTTGAAAAATTCGACCCCGGTGGTTCCGGGCATGCGCTGATCGGCGATGATCACGTTCACGTCCACGTCGAAAAGGAGTTTTTTGGCTTCCTGGACAGAAGAGGCGGTGTAAATCTCGTAGCTCCTGCGGAAACTCGATTTGAATGCGGTAAGGTTATTGGACTCGTCATCAACGTAAAGAATCCTGATGCGGTCTCCTTTCATTGGCGCGGGTTTGGGTTAGGCTCCGGGGGCAGGGTTTTGCATAACAGGTAAAGTTAAAATAAAATCGGTACCTTTTTGAAATTCAGTCCGGGTCTCGATCCTGCCCCCGTGCTTTTCGATAATGCTGAAAACTATGGACAGGCCCAGGCCAGTCCCCTCCCCCACATCCTTTGTGGTAAAAAAGGGCTCGAAGATCCTTTCCCGCACTTCCGGGGTCATCCCGCATCCCGTATCGGCGATGCTGATGGTGACATGGTCCTTCCCATGGCGCGCCGTGGTGATGGTGATCAGCTCCTCGGTGGTGGTCTTCTTGTCCCGGATCGCATAGATTGCGTTGTTCAGAAGGTTCATGAACACCTGGTTCAGTTTCCCGGGATAACATTCCAGCAGGGGCAGGTTGCCGAATTTCCGGATGATGCGGATATTCCGGGGCATGTTGTTGCGCAGCAGCACCAGGGTGGATTCGATGCCTTCGTGAATATCCACCTGCTTGAGCTCGCTTTCATCCAGCCGGCTGAAAGTCCTCAGCTCCTTTACGATCTCGGCGGTCCGGACCGCGCCGTCCTCGATGCCCCGGATCAGGGACTGGATTTCCTCGTTGATATAGCCCAGGTCAATCTCCTTCTTGAAGGCCTCCACCTCGGCCCATTTTGCAGAAACATCGTTTTCCAGGTGGGACCCCAGTTCCTCATACCTCCGGATGACTTCCTGGAGGTCGTGGATATCCAGCTGGAGGGGCCGGATATTGGATTTGACGAAATTAATCGGATTGTTGATCTCATGGGCGATGCCTGCGGTGAGCTGGCCCAGGGAAGCCATTTTTTCCGCCTCCACCAGCTGGGACTGGGCATCCTTGAGGTTCCTCAGCGTGCTGGTCAGGCTGGTATTGGCTTCGCGAAGCTCCTCGGTCCTTTGTTTGACCTTGTCCTCCAGCAGGACATTCTGCTCCCGGATGATCCTTTCATTTTCCAGGGAAACCCTCAGGGCATCTGCCTGGGAGGCCTCCTTTTCCTTTTTCAGGATATTGATCTTGTCGGCGAGGGCGAAGGAAAGCAGGGTGATCTCCAGGGCTGAACCGATTTCAAGCACGTTCAGGGTAAAATTGTTATAGGGCAGGACGTCAAAATTCCGCAGGACGAAGATGATCACGCAGGCCAGGAACAAGCTGAAAGCCAGCAGGAACCAGCGGGCCGGCCGGAAACCCCTGCGATTGACGATATAAGCAACGTAGATGGCGAAGAAGGAGCCGCCCATGGCGGTGAACTGTAGCAGGATCTGCCCGTAGTAGTAAATGTGGAGCAGGGTCAGCGGGATGCACAGGAAATACAGCCCCTCGAAAACGTTGATGCCCCGGTGCCCGAATTTGAAGTATTTCCGGGTCTGAAGGAAGATTTTGATGAATTCCGCCACGGCAATCCCGTTGATGATCGGGATCAGGAACGTGCTGTTCATGGCAAACCAGGGACTGAAGGGCCACAGGTATTTGTACCCGAACCCTTTCAGGGTAGCCTGGGTCAGGCCCACGAAAATGATATATACCACATAGCTGATGTAGCTCTTGTCCCGGACGGAGAAAAAGATGAAGAGGTTGTAGACCACCATGACCAGGATGATCCCGAAGTAGAGCCCGAAGATCATTTCATTGCGGGTGGTCATATCCTCCAGAACGGCCGGAACCCCCACATAAAGGGGCAGCTGGATCTGCTCGATGCTTTTGACCCTCAGGTAGTAGGTTCTGGTTTCCCCGGGGGGGAGGTTGAGGTCGAAGAGGTAGTTGGGATTACTATATTTCCTTTTCGGGACCTCATCCCGGAGGCCGGTGTGCCAGGCATGGACGGAGCCGTTCGGGTCGAGCCGGTACAGGTCCACCTGGTCGATGGTCGGGTAAGCAAGATCCAGGATCAGGTTGTTGCGGGGGGTGCCGTTGGTTATCGAAAACCGCACCCAGGAGGCTTTCTTGCTGATCCCGAGATTGGGCACCCGGGACAGGGAGGGAGCGAACGCACCGGACCTGATCACCCCGGAAAGATCCATCGGGGCTCCCGGTTCCTGCATCAGGGCCGTGTTTTTCCCGATGGAAAGCAGTTGGGAGGTGTCGGAGAAAACGACGGAGGCCTGCGCGGACAAAAATGAGGGACAAAAAATCAACAGCAGAATCAGGAACCAGGCCGATCGCAGGGGGTTACACATTGAGCCTATGAAGATTAGCTATTTTCAGGTTATACGATACGTCAAATTTACCCTTGGGGCCGTTTTCTGTCCTTACCTGAACGGGGTTCTCCCTCAGATCGAAGATCCGTTCGCGTTCGGCAGGGTCGGCATGGACCAGGGTATTAATATCCTTCAGGACCAGGGCGGTGGCCAGGAAGTCGTCTTTGGGATAATTGAAGGTACCGTTATTGCCTAATTCCGTGTCGATAATCGCCCCGATTCGCCTTCCCATCCTCATGGTGATCGGGGCGCAAAGGACATATACCTTGTCCACAGGCAGCTGGGTCAGGGCGGCCGCCGAGATCCGGGTCAGGATATTGCTCCCGATGCCCATCCCGGCCACTTCAATGGAATTCCACATGCCGCAGACCTCGCAGGTCCCCGACTCGACGAATTCCAGGATCTTCCGGTCATATTTGGCTATCGCCGTCTCGATGGGAAGGGGGTGAACCCCGTCCACGATCTGAATCCGGGCTCCACCATAGATCTTTTCACCCGTTTCATCCTCAACGATCAGCACAATCGTGGATGCGCTTTTTTTCCACTCGGTGCTGGCGGAAGTGATCTTGGCCAGGCCGAAATGGATTTCCAGCAGGCGACTGTGCCCTTCGATAAATTTATCGCATGCCACGGGGTCGTCCACTGCTACGAAGGCCCTGATTTTGATCATACGACAAATGGCATGAAGGTCCTAACCCAGGAACTGAAAATTAACGAATACTATTGAATAATTTTTTCAAAGTCAACGTAAAAGCGGCCGGAGGCATTGAATTGGCCCAGGAGAATCCGGCGACAGGTATCGGCTACCATGCCTCCTCCGAGGAGCACCGAGGAGGCCAGTTGCGGCCAGCTGGTGATCGTCTTTCCGATTTCCAGGGCCGAATTTTTCATGCGTTCCGAAACATTGGCGAACCCCACGATTGCTGACATGTACCGGATCAGGTCTTCCCGGTTCAGATTGCCGAGTTTGGCGGGATCCAGGCCGTCAATATATCCGTGCAGCAGCGGCAGATCCGGATCCAGGTCATAGCGTTCCACGTCCAGCATCCCCCGGTCGTTTGTATCCATGATTACGGGGATCCCATAGGCTTTGGCCTTGATCCGGCTGAAAACCTTCATGTCAATGCTGTCGCTTTCCTCCACCAGGATATCCACTTTACCACCTTCGGTCAGGAACCGGTCCATATTGTCGAAATGCACCCCTTCGGGAAAACATTTCACCCGGATAAAGGGATCGATCTCCAGGATGGATCGCTCGGCCAGCGCAGTTTTGGCGAGGGCCAGCTCATGCACCCCGGCGCGGAGGCGGTTCAGGTTGCCCAGGTCGAGGGTGTCGAAATCGGCGAGCCTGAGCTCCCCGCAGATCCGTTCCATGGCCAGTGCGATCGCGATGGTCTGGCCCACCGAAAGACCCATGATGGCGATCTTGCGGGTGCCGAGCAGGTCCCGTTCGGCTCTCGTAATCTTGAAAAGGTTCCGGCAGGTTCTCAGTTCGATGAACTCTGGTTCATCCAGGAGATGTACCAGGCGGTAAGACCAGGGATAGTAAACCCAGACCCCGAATTCCTGCTGCGTAGCCCCACCCAGGATTTCCAGGATGGCCTGTTGGTTTTCAGCCTCTGTCAGGGACCGGTCGGCGAAACGGTTTTTGACCAGTTCATCGAGCTGCCGGCGGATCTGGTCATGCACCCTGATGGGGGCTCCTGACCGCATCAGGGCCTCCAGGCGGTCACAATCCCCGGAACTGGAAAGCCGGAAGAACTGGAGCTTTGAAGGGTTATTTTCTTTGCCCGCGGGGTCAGGAGCCTCATTAAGCGTCCTAAAAACAGGGTGGGTCGTCATGAACCGGTATGGTACGCTCCTGAAAAGATGGGAATTCAAAAGACAATCTGGCTGGAAATAAACAGATTTTGCGGTAAGTTAGAAATTTTGTTTAATATTTATATATAAATATCCTAATTTTGCATCAACTAGTTTCAACTCATGCCGGTTTTGATGGAGGAAACTGCCAAAATTACAGTCTTGTATGTGGATGATGAGGTGAATAACCTGAACTCCTTCAAGGCTTCATTCAGGCGGGTGTTTCAGGTTCTCACAGCGGATTCTGCTGCCACGGCGATCAAGCTGCTTTCCGAAAACGAGGTTCATGTGATCGTGTCTGACCAGCGGATGCCAGAAATGACGGGTATCCAGTTCCTGGAATCCATCATCAGCGATCATCCCGATCCCATCCGGATGCTGCTCACCGGATACGCGGATATCAATGCCGTTATTGACGCCATCAACAAGGGGCAGGTTTACAAATATTTCTCCAAGCCCTGGAATGAGGAAGAACTGAAGGTCAATATAGAAAAAGCTTACGAGCTATACCGGCTCAAGAAGGACAATGAGGAGCTCACCGAAAAACTGGTGGATGCCAACGAAAAAATGGAATTCCTCCTCCGCCAGAAACTGCTCTCCTGAACTTTCCGGCTCTCCCGGCCTCCACCCTCCACGTTTTTATCACCGAATGCCTTAAACTTGCAGCGAGGTCAAATCCGTTATTATGAATGCCTGGGCAGAATACCAGCAAAAAAACCGCGACCGTTTCCTTCAGGAACTCCTGGAACTGTTGCGCATCCCCTCGGTCAGCGCCGATTCCTCCCATAAAAGCGACATGCTCCGCTGTGCCGAAACGGTCCGGTCCAGGCTTCTGGAAGCGGGCCTGGACCGGGCTGAGGTCTGCCCCACGGCAGGCCATCCGATCGTCTATGGGGAAAAGACAGTTGACCCGTCCAAACCCACCATCCTGGTATACGGGCATTACGATGTCCAGCCGCCGGATCCGCTGGAGCTTTGGAATACCCCTCCGTTCGAGCCCGTTGTGAAAGAGGGTAAAATCTTCGGCCGGGGATCCAGCGATGACAAGGGACAAATGTTCATGCATATCAAGGCGGTCGAAACCCTGGCCCGGACCACGGGCCTTCCCTGCAACGTGAAGTTCATGATAGAAGGGGAGGAAGAAGTGGGATCCGACCATCTGGGGATCTTTCTGAAGGAAAGGAAGCAATCCCTGAAAGCCGATATCGTCCTGATCTCCGATACCAGCATGATCAGCATGGAGGACCCCTCCATCGAAGTGGGCCTTCGCGGACTCGCCTATATGGAAGTGGAGGTCACCGGTCCGTCCAGGGATCTTCACAGCGGGGTTTTCGGAGGCGCCGTCGCCAATCCAGTGACGATGCTTTGCCAGATGATCGCCTCCCTGCATGACCGGGACAACCGCATCACCATTCCGGGATTTTACGATGGGGTGCAGGAGCTCAGCCCGGCCCAAAGAAAGGAGCTCAATCTGGCCCCTTTTGATGAAAAGCAATACCGGGAGGATCTGGGAGTGGACACCCTTTGGGGGGAAAAGGGGTATACCACCCTGGAGAGGACCGGCATCCGGCCGACCCTGGAATTGAACGGAATCTGGGGCGGATATACTGGGGAGGGGACAAAAACCGTACTCCCCTCCAGGGCCCGGGCCAAAATCTCCATGCGCCTGGTCCC
>JANWKA010000040.1 GCA_025451655.1 Chitinophagaceae bacterium
GCCATCGCCAGGGCCCTGGTGAACGAGCCGGTGATGATCCTCGCCGATGAAGCAACCGGCAACCTGGACTCCAGGACTTCCTACGAGATCATGTCCCTGATGCAGGAGCTGAACCGGGAAAAGGGGAAGACCATCGTGTTTGTGACTCATGAACAAGATATCGCAGCCTTCAGCAACCGGACCATCACCCTCAGGGACGGGGTGGTGATCCGGGACAGCAAGAATCCCCAGGTGAAAACAGCCAGGGAAATGCTCGATGCCCTTCCTCCGCTGGAAGAATACCTGGAAAAAGAATCTCAATGAACATCATCAATCTGATCAAGATCGCCTTCCGGGCCCTGGAACGGAACAAGTTCCGGGCCTTCCTTACCATGCTGGGGATCATCATCGGGGTGGGCTCGGTCATCACCATGGTGGCCATCGGGGAAGGCTCCAAGCAAAGCATCAGCGACCAGCTGGGGGCCATGGGATCCAACATGATCAACATCCGTCCGTCCAGTAATTTCACGGTGGGCGGAGGAGCCCGCCTGGGAACCTCCGGACTCCAGACCCTGAAACTCACCGATGTCCAGGCCATCGCATCCCAGGCCCGGTATATTTCCGCGATCTCTCCTGCGGTCCAGGCCAACGGGCAGGCGATCAACGGCCCCAATAACTGGCCGACCACCATGCAGGGGGTCAGCCCGGATTATTTTTCAATTCGCAGCTGGGGCCTGCGGGATGGGGTCATCTTCACGGATAATGACGTGAACACCGCGGGGAAGGTCTGCGTGATCGGCCAGACTGTGGTGGACAATCTTTTTACCTCCGGGGAAAACCCCATCGGCAAAGAGATCCGCTTTAACAAGGTCCCTTTCACCGTCATCGGCATCCTGGACAAGAAAGGAGAAAACGCCTTCGGCCAGGACCAGGACGACATCATCATGGCGCCCTATACCACCGTAATGAAGCGCCTGCTGGCCATACCCTATATCCAGTCGATCTATGCCTCTGCAATCGACGGGAACAGTTCCGCGCTGGCCACCACCGAGATCACCTCCATCCTGAGGGCCAGCCACAAGCTCCAGCCTACCGACCCCGATGATTTTGTGGTCCGGACCCAGGCCGAGCTGATCACGACCATCAGCTCCACCACCCAGCTCCTTACGGTTCTGCTTGCCGCCATTGCTGGAATATCCCTGGTCGTGGGAGGAATCGGGATCATGAATATCATGTATGTTTCGGTCACCGAGAGGACCAAGGAGATCGGCCTGAGGATGTCCATCGGGGCAAGAGGGATCGATATCCTGATGCAGTTCCTGATCGAGGCCATCGTGATCAGCATCACCGGGGGCTTCATCGGCATCATCCTGGGGATCTCCGCCTCGCGGCTGGTCACCCTGCTGTTATCCTGGCCCACCCTGGTTTCGGAATCCTCCATCGTTTTGTCCTTCCTGGTCTGCGCGGTGACGGGGGTCTTTTTCGGGTATTACCCGGCCCAGAAAGCCTCCAGGCTGGACCCGATCGAAGCCCTCCGCTACGAATAAACTCCTTCCCCGACCCAACCCGGGTCTCCCTTCAGGACCGGCAGGAATGCCTGTGCCTTGACCCGGGATGGGCAAATCCGGCTGAAATGGTTTTTCTTTGGGGTTTCAATCCCCTCAGATGAAATCTTTTTCCCGCCTGGACATGGACCTGAAAGACAGTTTCGAACAGGTACCCGTGGAGATCTTCAGCAGTGCCGAGGAAGGCTCCAGGAGCGTCGCCCTCGAGGTGGCCGGCCTGATCCGGGCCAGGCAGGAGGAAGGCCGGGGTTGCGTGCTGGGCCTGGCCACCGGGTCCACCCCGAAGCTCCTGTACGCCGAGCTGGTCCGGATGCACCGCCAGGAGGGGTTGAGTTTCAGGAATGTGGTGACGTTCAACCTGGATGAATACTATCCCATTGCCCCCGATGCGCTGCAAAGCTATAACCGGTTCATGCGTGAGCAATTCTTCGACCAGGTGGACCTGCCAGCTGCAAACATCCACATACCGGACGGTACCGTCCCGAAGGACCGGATCAAGGAATATTGCGAAACTTACGAGGAGGAGATCGAAAAATCCGGAGGGATCGACCTGCAGATCCTTGGCATCGGCAACAACGGACATATCGGATTCAACGAACCCGGGTCCCATCTCAACTCCAGGACCCGGCTGATCGCCCTGGACAATTCCACGAGGCTGGCCAACGCCTATGAATTCGCAAATTTGGCCCAGGTACCCCGGCTTGCCATCACGGCCGGCATCCAAACCATTCTGAAAGCCAAACGGATCATCCTGCTGGCCTGGGGATCCCATAAAGCCCCGGTGATCCGCAGGGCCGTGGAAAAACACAGCACCGAACAGGTTCCCGCCTCCCTGCTGCAACAGCACGGAGACGTCAGATTCGTCCTTGACGATCAGGCTGCCGCCGACCTGACCCGGAATAAATCCCCCTGGCTGACCGGGGAATGTGTCTGGACCTCCCGGATGATCCGCAAAGCCGTTTGCACTCTGGCCCTGGAGGTGAAAAAGCCCATCCTCATGCTCACCGATAACGATTACAATGATCACGGGTTGAGCGACCTGCTGGTCCAGTTCGGTTCCGCGTACGATATCAACCTGCTGGTGTTCAACGGCATGAAGGATTCCATCACGGGCTGGCCCGGAGGCAAACCCAATGTGCAGATCCCGAACCATCCCGAACGGTCCGAACCGGCCACCAAAAGGGTGCTGATTTTCTCCCCGCACCCGGATGATGACATCATTTCGATGGGAGGGACTTTCATTCGCCTGGTCGAGCAGGGTCATGAGGTGCATATCGCTTACCAGACCTCCGGCAACATCGCGGTCACCGACGAATTCGTCCTGCGCTTCATTGATTTTGCAGTCGGGTTCGACGAGATTTTCGGAATTGACAAGAGCCGGGCCAGCATGATCCTGGAGAACGCGAAAACCTCGATCCGTTCCAAGACTTCCAGCGACCTGGATACCCCGGAGATCCGGGCGATCAAGGGCCTGATCCGCCGCTGCGAGGCCAAAGCCACCTGCAGGTATGTTGGAGTCCGGGATGAAAACATCCATTTCCAGAACCTTCCTTTCTATGAGACCGGTGCCGTGGAAAAAAATCCGGCCGGTGATCAGGACATCCGCATCACCATGGACCTGATCCGGAAAATACGGCCCCACCAGATTTATGCGGCGGCCGATCTGGCCGATCCCCACGGGACCCATAAGGTTTGCCTGGATATCATTTTTGAAGCCCTGCGCAGGCTTGAAGGGGAATCCTTCATGAAGGATTGCTGGCTCTGGCTTTACCGGGGAGCCTGGCAGGAATGGGATATTTATGATATCGAGATGGCCATCCCCATGAGCCCCGACCAGGTGGTTCAAAAACGGAACGGCATTTTCATCCACCAGTCCCAAAAAGACGGGGTGGTCTTCCAGGGAAGCGACAGCCGGGAGTTCTGGCAGCGGGCCGAGGAGCGCAATGCAGGCACCGCCGATTTATACGACCGCCTGGGCCTGCCCAAATATGCCGCCCTGGAAGCCTTTGTCCGCCATCCCCTTCCCCTACCCTGAGGCCCGTTTGGCAGGGGATTTGAGGCCCTTCCCCCGGGACCAGAACCAAACGGGTCAGGTCCAGGTTTTCCGGGCATCCCCATCCTCATTATTTTGAAAAATGAGGCAAAAACCGCTACCTTTTGGATCCCAAAATCGAAAAATAATACCGCCATGAAACAAGCTTATTCCCTGCCGACCCTGGCGCTGGCAGTAGCGGCATTTTCATTTGCCGGCTGTCACTTCAGTTCTTCTGCCTCTTCGAATCAGTCCCCCAAAAGCCACGGACTCGCATTTGCCCCGGATAACGCGGGTCTAACCCTGCCTGCCGGGTTCAGGGTGGTCGTGGTGGCCACCAACCTGGGGGAGGCCAGGCACCTGGCGATCGCATCCAACGGTGATATCTATATCGGCCTGAACGGTTCCAGGAAAGGAGGGGGTATTGTGGCCCTGCGGGATACCAACGGAGACGGGATTGCCGACGAGATCCGGTATTTCGGAAAAGGCCACGGAAACGGGGTGGCGATCCATGACGGATATCTTTACTGGGCCTCTGACACCTCCGTCGTACGGTTCAGGATGGTGCCCGGCTCCCTGTTGCCCGATCAGACCCCCGAGACAATCGTGACAGGCCTGCCGGTCCAGCATGAGCATGAGGCCAAGTCCATCACCTTTGATAATGCAGGCCATATTTACGTGAATATCGGAGCCCCTTCCAACAGCTGCCAGGTCGACGACCGGGCCAAGGGTTCTCCCGGGATGAGCCCCTGTCCGATTTTGGCCGAGCACGGCGGCATCTGGCAGTTCAGCGCTACCAGGCTCTGGCAAAGCGAGCAGGAAGGCAAGCGGTACGCCACGGGGTTGCGCAATTGCGTAGCCATCACCTGGAACTCCAGGGTGAATTCCCTGTACGCCATGATGCACGGAAGAGACCAGCTGCACGATCTTTATCCGCAGTATTACAACGATTCCATGAGCGCTGAACTTCCCGCCGAGGAATTCCTGCAGATCACCGAAAACGGAAATTATGGTTGGCCCTTCACCTACTATGATGAATTCAAAAACAAGCTGATGGTTGCCCCGGAATACGGGGGCAACGGCAAAAAAGTCGCTCCTGCCGGAAAATACCAGGATCCGATCATGGCCTTCCCCGGCCATTGGGCCCCCGACGGCCTGATGTTTTACACCGCGGACCTGTTCCCGGCCCGGTACCGCAACGGGGCCTTTATCGCTTTTCACGGGTCATGGAACCGGGCTCCCCTGCCCCAGAAAGGATACCGCGTGGTCTTCGTGCCCTTCAGCGGCTCCAAACCTTCAGGCAATTATTCCGTATTCGCAAACGGCTTCGCCGGGTCCGATAACCTCCGGAGCCCCGGCGATGCCAAGCACCGCCCGGTCGGCCTGGCTCAGGGCCCTGACGGGTCCCTCTACATCACGGACGATGCCGGAGGCACCCTGTACCGCATCGTATACACCGGTTCCTGATTGCAGCAGTTCGGGGAATCAGCCGGTCGATAACCCGCCTGACCGGATTTACGGGGAACGCCTCCAAGCCCATCCCCGCCATTTGGGTTTTAAGCCTATTTTTGCGCCTCAAACCCCTCTCTCATGCCCCCCGTATCTGTTGGTCTGATCCAGATGTCATGCGGACCTGATCCTGAAAAGAATTTCCTGAAAGCCACGGGCAAGATCCGGGAAGCGGCGGCAATGGGGGCCCAGATCATCTGTACCCAGGAGTTGTTCAGCTCCCGGTATTTCTGCCATATCGAAGACTACGAGAACTTTTACCTTGCCGAGCCGATCCCGGGTCCCTCCACTGCGACCCTGGGGGAACTGGCTGCCTCACTCCAGGTCGTGATCATCGCCTCAATTTTCGAAAAGCGGGCCCAGGGCCTTTATCATAACACGGTAGTCGTGCTGGATGCGGATGGAAAGCTCCTGGGAAAATACCGGAAAATGCATATCCCAGACGATCCGGGTTATTATGAAAAATTCTATTTCACTCCCGGTGACCAGGGCTACAGGGTCTTCGATACCCGTTATGGAAAAGTCGGCACCCTGATCTGTTGGGACCAATGGTTCCCGGAAGCCGCGCGGATCACCAGCCTGATGGGTGCCGGCCTGATCTGCTATCCCACCGCCATTGGCTGGGCCAGGGAACAGGACCCCAGCACCAATGAGGAACAGTTCCAGGCCTGGCAGACGATCCAGCAGGGTCATGCCATTGCCAACGGCGTCCATATTTTGGCGGTCAACCGGGTCGGAGAAGAAGCCGGAATGAAATTCTGGGGCGGATCTTTTATCGCCGGGCCTTTCGGAAAACTGCTCGGCGAGGCATCCCGGGACCAGGAGGAGATCCTGGTCCGGAAACTCGACCTGGGCCTGACCGAACATTATCGGATGCACTGGCCCTTCCTCCGGGACCGTCGCAACGACAGCTACGATCCGATCAGGGAACGTTTCATCGATTCACCCGTCCAGGACGCGGAATGACCCTGTACCCATCATCGCTCGGCTACCGGTTCCCCGCCGAATGGGAACCCCACCGGGCCACCTGGCTGAGCTGGCCCCATAAGGAAGCTTCCTGGCCGGGGAAGATCCAGGCGATTTACCCGGTATACGCTGCTTTCATCCGGATCCTTTCCCTGGGAGAGCAGGTTTGCATCAACGTGAACAGTCCCCAAATGCAGCGGGAAGCTGAAGCCTGGATCGCCCGCTCCGGGGCGGATCTTTCCCGCGTTGAATTTTTTTTATTTCCCACCGATGACGCCTGGTGCCGGGACCATGGCCCGGCCTTCCTGGTCAATCCCCATGCTGCAATCCCAAAGGTGATCATAGACTGGGGATTTAATGCCTGGGGGAACAAATATCCTCCTTACACACTCGATGACCAGATCCCTTCCCGGATCGGGAAATGGCTCGGGATCCCGGTTTACCATCCGGGGATCATCATGGAGGGAGGATCGGTGGACTTTAACGGGGCCGGGACCCTGATCACCACCACATCGTGCTTGCTGCATCCCAACCGTAATCCAGGCCTGAGCCAAAGGGAAATCGAAGATTTCCTGCATCAGTATTATGGGGTGGACCAGATTCTTTGGCTGGGGGATGGCATCGCAGGTGACGACACGGACGGGCATATTGATGACCTTACCCGGTTTGTGGGTACCGATACTGTGGTCACGGTGGTGGAGCGGGACCGTTCGGACGAAAACTACAAGCCCCTGCAGCAAAATCTTTCCTTCTTAAAGAAAATCCGTCTCCCGGGAGGCAGGCAACTGGAAATCGTTGAGCTTCCGATGCCAGCCCCCCTTTTTTGGGAGGGGATGCGATTACCAGCATCCTATGCCAACTTTTATATTGCCAATGAAGCCGTTGTGGTTCCCACCTTCCGGGACGAGCCCCGGGACCGGAAGGCCCTTGAGGTGCTCGGGCAATGTTTCAAGGATCGCAAAGTGATCGGGCTGGACGGCTTCGACCTGGTCTGGGGATTGGGAACCTTTCACTGCCTCAGCCAGCAGGAACCCCTGTGAATGATCGCCGGATCAATTGATGCTCAGGGATCGGGATATGGATTTTACCCCTTATCCAGCCTGTTCTTGAATCATTTTACCGCCTTTTATGGAAGGCGAAAGATTCATTTAATACCGATAAAAAAAATCATCCCCTTACTCTGTTCTTAATTTATTCACGGGATTTGCAACTGCTGATTTGATCGCCTGAAAGCTTACCGTTATCAGTGCAATACCAATCGCAAAAATACCAGCATATACAAATATCCACCACCCAATATTCACCCGATAGGCAAAAGTGTGCAACCATTTGTTCATGGCAATGGATGCAATGGGGAAGGCTATCACAATGGCCAAAACAAGAAGTTTTAGGAAATCCTGGGTTTGCAACCGGATAATTGCGGCAACACTTCCGCCCAATACTTTCCGGATGCTGAATTCTTTGGCTCGCTTCTCAGCGGTAAATGAAGCCAAACCGAAAAGACCCAGGGATGAAATAACCACCGCAATGAGGGAAAACACTAAAATGAGCAAAGAAGCCTGTTGATCCCCCTTGTATAGTTCATTGAAAGCATCATCTAAAAAGTGATACTCCAGGGGATTTGCAGGGAAAAATTTATTCCAGGTTTTAGTTAAATCCGCCAGGGAATGGGTTGTACTATGGGGAGTAATCCGGATCATAAATATATTGATGAAAAAATCAGGATTCTGGAATGCCACCAGGGGTCCTATTGGGTCATGGAGGCTATGAAAATGGAAATCTTTTACTATGCCGATTATTTGCCCTGTTTTCCCTTTCCACGTAAACCGCTGGCCGATATATGGCTGATGGATTTTTAATTCCCTGATTGCTTCCTCGTTCAATACCACGTTGCTTTTATCTGCTTCACTTCCAGGCTCAAACCAGCGCCCTTCTTTCATTTGCAATTGCATGGTATGGGCAAAATTTGGATCCGTAGCCAATTGGGCGATTTTTGGATGGAAATTAGGATCATGGCCCACCCAATCCGCGCTACCGGTGGAATAACTGCCAATGTTTAAAATGGATTGATTAGCCAATGAAACATCCTGAATTCCAGTTTGGGCAAGCAAATCCTGCTTCACTTCATTGATTATTTCATTTTTAGAGTTGACATTAATATTGGGAGGTACCCGAGCTATTAAAACCTGGGATTTATTATAACCGAGATTCGTATGGCGGATGAATTCCATCTGTTTATAGATCACCATTGTTCCAGCGATCAGGGTGACGGAAATGGTGAACTGGATGGTAACCAGAACCTTTCTTAAATAGCTATCCTTTAATTTAAGAAAGGCAATTCCCCTGAATATGCTGATGGGTTTGAAGGAGGATAAAACGATGGCGGGGTAAATACTGTTCAAAATAAAAGCAGCGATCAAAGTTGACCCGATAACTTTCCAGAGGTTGGGGGAAGTAAGGGGTAATTGGAAATTTTTACCTGTGATTGAGTTAAACGCAGGCAGGCACCATTGAATGATAATCAATGTCGCAATCAAAGCCAAACAACTCACCAGCATCCCTTCAGCAAGGAATTGGTTGAATAAATGGAACCTATGGGCGCCCACTATTTTCCGGATAGTTACTTCCTTTGCCCGGTGAATGGATTTGGCGGTGGTTAGGTTCACATAATTGATGCAGGCTATCAATAATATTAAGGCTCCTAATAATGAAAAAATGTAAACAGTGTCTTTATTTCCGGTTTCAAAAATCTGATCCCCTGGACTGGTATCAAAATGCATATTTATTAAAGGTTCGAGGGTAATGGTTATTTGCTGATTCTTATCCCCGCTGTTAATCTGCATTACGGATGATATTTTTTTCGCAACCAGAGAAGGATTTTCTCCGCCATGAATTCGAATAAAGGTTTTATAATTTCCGTTATCCCATTGCTCATCATTAGCTTTCGTGGTGGAATCCTTCAGGACATTAGACAGGGGAATATAGGAGGTAAATTGAAAACTCGAATTTGCGGGAGCATCCTGAATAATTCCTTTGACAATCAAATTCAAACTGTCCACCTGAATTACTTTCCCCAGGGCGTCATGATTTCCGAAATATTTTTTTGCTTCTGATTCGGTCAGGATGATGCTATTGGGATCAAGCGCAAATGCATTTGGATTTCCCTCAATAAATCGATAATCAAACAATTTAAACCAGGCGCCGTCCACAAAAGCGCCATGTTCTTCATAGGCAAGGTTATTATTGATTTTAAAAACCGGAAAATAAGCTGGTTTTAACCTGGCGGTTATTTCCACCTCTGGCACCTCTTTTTTGATTGCATCGGCCAGCAACAAGGAGGTTGATTCCCAAATCCATCCCTGCGCTTTAAAATTTTGGGTCAGCCTGTATATATTTCTGGCATCCTTATGATAATTATCATAGGTCAATTCATTCTGCACCCATAATAAAATGAATACAGCCGCCGCCATGCCTATGGAAAGGCCGGCAAGGTTTATTATGGTAGTCGTCCTATTTTTTAAAATGGATCTCCAGGCAGTTTTAAAATAATTTCGTATCATTTTTTAGGTTTTGGATCCCGCCTTCGGCGGGTTTGGATTTACGGATGTATTTTCCAGCCTCATTTTTAATCGTTTTGTATACGCCAACAGAAAACAATTCAATTGAAGCTTTTTAAAATCATACCAATTCGTAACACAATTAATTTTATATTTTTACATATAAATTAAAATTTACGATGTTCGTAATCGAACAATCCATGTCCGGTAATGATACAGGCTGATCCCGCCATTCAGGATGGAAATCATTCCCTCCGAATCCAGGGCTGGTCAGGTGCTTAAAATGGCAAAATGCCCCTATTTTGAAGCAAGGAATTGATCTGCCTGAAGGTTTCCCTGATGCCCGGGATTCAATTTCCGGTTGGCCGGGTGGAATCAGGAATCCGGTAAGTTTAAATCCGAAGTTCCCGGGAGCGGCAGGTGAAACAGCAGCTAGGGAACACTTTTGAAAGTAACATCAGGCAGCTTTGCTCATGAAAAACTGATAAAGGTCAGGGATCGGGATGTCTTGCTTCCATTTGCTCGTAAAATGCTTGCATCAGGAAAAAGGCCTTTTTCTTCTGCCCGGTCGAGGTGAACAATCCCTTGCGGTTCCATCCGTTCTGGAATTCCGGGTTCAGCCTCTTTGGGGACCGGAAATCCACCAGGACCCAGGGACAGGTTCCGCTGAGTCCGCTGATGCCTCCGATCATCCGGAGTTGTTCCCGGTAAAAGGTCTCCTGGTACTCCTCGCTCCAGCGGGTGAGGGAGTCCGCGTGGTAACCTCCCAGGGCCCCCGCCCCGAATTCGCTGATCAGGGCGGGCTTGTCATAGGGAATCCGGAACCGGTATTTGCCGATATCGGAAATCCCGCCCACATACCATCCATAATATTCGTTGAAGCTGACCACATCCACCAGATCCCCCAGGGGATCATCCACTGCAATGGTGTGATTCCCCTGGTCATGGACCAGGAGGGCTGCCGATACCATCCGGGTCGGGTCCAGCCTGTGAGCCAGATCAGCCAGCTTTGCCATGAACGTATCCCGGGGAGGGATGCTTGGGGTCTCATTCCCGATGGACCAGATGATCACGCTGGCCCGGTTCTTATCCCTTCCAATCAGGTCTCCCAACTGGTCCTCAGCACTCTCCAGGGTGGAGTCACTGGTCCAGTCAATATCCCAGTAAACCGGAACTTCCTCCCAGAGCAGCAAGCCCATTTGATCGGCAATCCGGGCCTCGCTTTCATTATGGGGATAATGCGCCAGCCGGATGAAGTTGCAGTCCATGGATTTGGCCCAGCCCAAAAGCATCCTTTCGTCCGCCCCGGACCTGGGTCTTCCCGGGATGAGGGGATTTTCATCATGGAGGCAAACTCCCCGGAGGAAAATCGGTTTGCCGTTGAGGAGCAATTCCCTGCCCCTGGCCGTAATGGTCCGGAATCCGATTTCATCCTCCACGGTGTCCCCGGCGCTCATGATCTGCACCCGATAGAGCCTGGGGTGCGCCGGTGACCATAATTCGAGGCCACGAACCGGATCTGTGAACCGGGCGTTGCCGTCCGCTCCTGCCAGGGCCCGAATCCGGATCCCCGCAGCCGGGATGCTGATCTGGACCGGCCCGGAGGGCCGGGGGCCATTCAGCCGGACCCTTCCTGAAATGAGGGAGGTATCCCCCCTGGCCAGCTGGACTTCATAATCTGCTATGAAGGTTTCGGGCATTTCGACCAGGTTGACATCGCCGGTGATTCCCCCGTAGTTCCACCAATCATAATTCAGGGTAGGCACAAATTCCTTGCGGCGGGTATTATCCACCGAGACCACGATGAAATTATCCCCGTCATTCAATCGCCCGGTCACCTCAAACTGGAACGGGGTGAAGCCGCCCCGGTGGCTCCCCAGCATTTTGCCATTCAGATACACTTTTGCCTCATAATTCACCGATCCGAAATGGAGGAAATACCGCCTGCCCGACCGGGGATGCCATTTAAAATCCCGCTGGTACCAGACCATGCCTTCATAATAAAGCAATTTGGGATCCTGGGAATTCCAATCCCCGGGCACCTCAAGGGAGGGGGAAGCCCCGAAATCATACTCCACGAAATCCGATTTTGAGCCTGGCCTCACATTCCGGTAATACCGCGAGGATTGCCCGGTGAGATAGGGATCCACCATATAATGCCAGTTGCCGTCAAGCCCCAGGTTCTCGCGGGCACTGATATTCTGGATCGGCCCTTCCTGGGCGCGGGCAGGGAAAAAAGGGAAAACCAGGGTGGCCTCCAAAAGCAGGTATAGTAATTTTTTATTCATGATCCGGGATTGATTTCAAAAAAAATATTCAGGGGCAGTTCAGGGAACCACCGGAAATTCTGAAATCCGAAGCACGGTGCATCCATAGGGCACCAGGGTGACCTGTTCAACCGGTTCTTTCCCCAACCCGGACGGGTAGGCCGGCAGGGGACCTGCCATTTCATTATAGAGGGACCATTGGGGAATCCGCCTGGCCATGGCCCGGATCTCCAGGGGGGCATTGCGAATGGACCAGGGGTGCAGGGAAACCTTTTTCCCCAGGATCACCGGAAAATCCTCCTGCCATTTGCTTTCAGGCAGGTCCACCAGGCCATAATTCCAGGGACTGGTCGGATAGACTTCCCGGTAGCTGCCATAATGATCGGTGGAGGGAATTTTTTTCCAACGTTCGCCGATCTTCAAACCAAATACCAGGGGTCCCCGCTCCACCGCTTCCCCGTCCTGGTACCACCGGGTCAGGGTGATATGCATGGGAAGGACCAGGTCCACCCGGTCTCCGTCCCTCCAGGACCGGTCCAGGCTGACCAGCTGGTTGCCGGGCCGGCGAAAAACCAGGATCCCGTTCACGAAGACCAGTCCCGTATCACACCATTGTGGAATCCGCATCTTCAGGGGAAATGCAAGACCTGCCCGGCCATGATAAGTGAAATGGATCGTGTCGCCGAAAGGATAATCCGTCTGTTCCCTGAAGCGGACTCCGGTACCGTCAGCGACCTTCAAATCCACCTCGGAACTTCCATACACGAGGGCGGCGGCTCCGTGGTCGGCCGTTGCAAACCAAAGATGCTGCACATATTTCGGCCAGCCCTGGCTCATGTTCACCGTGCAGCAGGGGTAACCGGTGAGCAACCCATAACAAAGGGCAGTACCGTCATAGGAAGTTACAAAATTGCGCAGGTGCCTGGTGATCATGACCTGGTTGGCCTGCTGGTAATACTGCCTCCCGGAAAAATCCTGCATGGCCTGGGTGGGCAGGGCGTTGAAGGTGATGCGCTCCAGCTGGTCCATGTATTTCACCGACCCTGTAATTTGCATCATCTGTTCCAGGGAAAACATCATCTCCACCGCCGAGCAAAATTCCGAGCCCTGCGTGGGATCGTTCCCGTGCGTCATTTCATCCGCTCCATACATGCCTTCCGGCTGGCCAAGAAATCTCCGGATATGGTCCAGGGCCCCCGTTCCTGCCTCCAGGTATCTGGGATCCGGATGCTGCTGGTAATAGACCAGCGGTTCCTTCAGTCCCTGGGCCAGGTTGACCCCATGGTAGGCAAAGTTTCCACTGAAGGCTTCAGGGTCCAGGAAGGTGGCGGTCCAATCAAAAGTTTGACGGTGTATGATTTCAGCAAGGGAAAGCAGGGAGGTATCCCCGGTGATATTGTATAGCCAGTAGACCGTCAGCAGATTATCCCCGCCCCGCTGGGCGCCCCACCAGGACCAGTGGCCCAGCGAGGTAACGGGTAGCTGGCGAAGCTGGTAATGAAAATAACGGGTCATCAGGCGGATCACCCGCTGGTCTGCGGTCGCCTCATAATATTGCCTTAGCACTTTGAGCATTACCATTTTTGGCCACCAGTCCTGGGCATTATCCCGCTGGACTCCCGGTTCCGGGGCGGGTTTCACTTTTCCAGGCACCGGTCCGAAATACCCGTCCGCCTGCTGATGATCCAGGGTCCATTCAATCCAGGGCCGGGTTTTGGCGATCAGCCACCGGTCGCCCAGGATATAGGCGAGCGGAACCAGGCCATCCAGCCAGTAAGGCCCCCTTTCCCATACATCCCCGTTTCCTCCGAGCCATCCATTGGTATTTCCCAGGACCAGGGCATAAAGGCTGTCCAGGTGGCCTGTCATTCCGGCGTCCATATCCAGGAGTTCCTGGCGCAGCCATCCTTCGGGATGAATGGCCCCGATGGGCAATTCGAGAAAGGGTAATGGCTGAAGCGGTGGCCTGTTTTGAAGATAAAGCCCCGGTGACCTGGATGGTGCAGCCTTAAAGGCAGGTCCGGGTCCCCACCCGAAGCAAAGCATTAAAATTCCCAGAAGGGATAATTTCATCCTGAAGTTTTGAATCAATCTGAAGTCCGGGATCCTCAAAAATATAAAAATCAGCCGGAAGGATCAATTCCCGAAACCGCCCTCTCCCGCGATCAGTGAAAAGGCGGAGAAATCCCAGGCTCCCCTGCCCTTTCGCACCGATTGTTCCAAACGGTCCCTGACGACTTTTGCCTGCTCCATGGAAACCGGTTTGTCCCGGGCTGCTTCCAGGACCAGGCTGATGTCTTTCAACCCCAGGGTAACCGTAAATGAAGCGGGTTGAAATTTCCGATCCAGGATCATCCTGCCATAGTTTTTAAACGCAGGGGTGTTGAAGATCCCTGCTCCCAGGAGCTGGAACAATTCCTCCGGGTCCACCTCATGGGATCTTGCCAGAGCGAAAGCTTCGGAAGCGGATTCCACCATGGAGGCCAGCATGAAGTTCACGCAAAGCTTCACCACATTGGCGTGGGAAGGGATGGGCCCGAAATCCCGGACCGACGAGCCTCCCAGATCAGGCCAAAGAGGTTCCAGGATCTTTTTGGCAACGGGATCCCCGGCCACACAGAACACCAGGTCCTTCCGGACGGCCGCCTCCGGCCTGCCCAGGACCGGAGCGGCCACATAATGACTGCCCCTTACCCGATGCAGGTCATGGAGTTCTCCGGAGATCCGGGGAGAAACCGTGCTCAGGGAAAGATGGATGGCTCCCGGCGGCATGACAGCCGAAAGCCCTGAGGGTCCGCGGGTAATCGCATCCAGGGCCTGGTCGTCGGAAACAAGGGAAATGACCAACGGACAATCCCGGGCCATTTCTTCCACCGAACCTGCTTCCACTGCCCCTGCCTCCACAAGGGGAACTGTTTTGGACTTCGTCCGGTTATAGACCCGGAGACTGCGCCCGGCCTGGATGAGGTTCCTGGCGATGGGCGTTCCGAGGTTTCCCAGACCGATGAATCCGATGGGATCAATGCTCATGGTTCCTTTTTTTTGAAAATTTACGCAAATCGGGGCAGCTCCGGGTTAGTCTTTGTCCATTTCATAATTTTCGGTCCTGATGCCCTGCGCTCCTGTCCCAGGGTGGTTTACTCTTCGTAGATTTGGCAAAATGCATTATGGAATCCATTAATCTGGAGGAAATCATTCCCGTGGAAGTATTCCCGGGTTATCTGGGCAGGATGATCCACACCGAAAGGATGACGCTGGCCCATTTTTCCGTGAAAGCCGGAAACTCCTTTCCCCTTCATACCCACCCCCAGGAACAGGTGTGCAGCCTGGTGCGGGGAAAATTTGAACTGACTGTAATGGGAAAGCCTTTTCTGATGGAACCCGGCAGGGTGATTGTCATCGCTCCCGGGGAGCCGCATAGCGGAAAAGCAATTGCGGATTGTGAGATTGTCGACACCTTTTGTCCGGTCCGGGAAGATTACCGGGCCCTGAAGCCCTAAGGGAGTCAGGTCTGTCCCCTTAAACCGTTTCACTTGGCAAAAAACACCTACGACTTGCTGATTATCGGCGGAGGACCGATCGGCCTGGCCTGCGGGCTGGAGGCCCGCAAGGCAGGCTTTAGTTTCCTGATCCTGGAGAAAGGAGCCCTGGTGAACTCCCTGTATCATTACCCGGTGAACATGACATTCTTTTCAACTTCGGAGCTGCTGGAGATCGGCGGAATCCCCTTTATTTCAGACCGGCCCAAGCCCATGCGCCCGGAAGCCCTGGAATATTACCGGAGGGTGGCCCTGTCCAACCAGCTGGCCATCCACCTTTTTGAAAAGGTCGAAAAGATCGTCCCCGGAAACCCGCTCCATACGGTTCAGACGGATCGGTCCAGTTACCAGGCCAAGCAGGTCATCATCGCTACGGGATTCTACGATATACCGGTGAAAATGGGCATCAGGGGGGAGGATTTGCCCAAAGTGACTCATTATTACAATGATCCCCATTTCTATGCGCTTCAGGATATCATCGTGGTCGGAGCGAACAACTCAGCTGTGGATGCTGCCCTGGAAACCTACCGAAAAGGGGCCAGGGTCACCATGGTGGTCCGGGGTCCGGCCATCGGGAGCAGGGTAAAATACTGGAAGAAACCGGACATTGAAAACAGGATCCGGGAGGGATCCGTTAAGGCCCTTTTCGGAAGTACCCTGCTGGAAATACGCCCCAAGGAAGCGGATATCCAGACCCCTGATGGCAAAATCACCATACCGAATGATTATGTGATCGCCATGACCGGGTATCAGCCCGATTTTGATTTGCTCCAGTCTGCAGGGATCCATCTTTCCCGGGACCAGATCCGGTGTCCCAGTTATAACCCGGAAACCATGGAAACCAATGTCGCGGGGATCTTCCTGGCCGGCGTGGTCTGCGGAGGCATGAATACCCATGATTGGTTCATTGAAAATTCCAGGGAACACGCCCTGAGGATCCTGCGCAGGATCCGGGAACAGGCACCGGAAGGGCGGTCCGCCAGCAGTGCAAACAACGCATAAATCCGGGGGGCTGCACAGACCCCCTGCCGAAAAATAAATCTGGTTTCCTGTTGCTGCAAAATTTCCCGAACCCCGCCGGCCAGGCTGGCCTTCAGATCCCACATGACCGGACCTTCCATTCCTGCGTGGGGAGGGCCTCCCCCTAATAATCCAACTTAGGTATGGACACCCACCGGGAGGTGCCTGCATTTTCCTTTCTATTCATTCTGGTGGCCCGGCCGGGTTTTGATATCGACCATTTCTGGAGGGACGCAACATATAACAGGGCCCGGCTGCTGGAGCCCGGGGGGTA
>JANWKA010000041.1 GCA_025451655.1 Chitinophagaceae bacterium
CTTCCATTTCTTCATCCCCGTTCAGGTTGTCCAGCTGCTGGTACAGGCTGAAACGCTCCTGGATATTGCCCACATAGGCATCCGGAATCAGGATCTCCAGATCAGTGTCGATCGTACAATCCTTAACGTAGTCCGACTTGCGCGAGGTTTCCTGGCGGAACAGTTCCCGGAAATCCGTCTGCTTCAATTCCCGGATGGCTTCATCCAGGATCTTGTGGTAGGTGTCGAATCCGATCTCGGCGATGAAGCCACTCTGTTCAGCCCCCAGCATGTTGCCGGCTCCCCGGATATCCAGGTCCCGCATGGCGATCTGGAATCCGCTGCCCAGGTCGGAATGCTGTTCGAGGGTCTGCAGCCTCTTTCGTGAATCATCGGCCAGGCTGGCGATGGGCGGGGAAATCAGGTAACAGAAGGCCTTTTTATTGCTCCTGCCCACCCTGCCCCGGAGCTGGTGCAGGTCGCTGAGTCCAAACTGGTGGGCATTGTTGATGATGATCGTGTTGGCATTGGGAATATCAACGCCGCTTTCAATAATATTGGTACAGGCCAGCACATCGGTTTTTTGTTCAATGAAATCCAGGACCGCTTTTTCGAGCTGGTGGCCTTCCATCTTTCCGTGGGCATAGGTCACGGTGAGGCCCGGGCAGAGGGCCCTCAGCAGGGCCGCCATTTCCGGCAGGTTGCCCACGCGGTTATGGATGAAGAAGACCTGGCCTCCCCGTTCGGTCTCATAATAGATCGCCTCCCGGATCCGGTTCTCGTCAAAAGGCTGAAGCTCGGTCTGGATGGCCTGCCGGTTGGGGGGAGGGGTGTTGATGATGGAAAGGTCCCTGGCTCCCATCAGGGAAAACTGGAGGGTCCTGGGGATCGGAGTGGCGGTCAGGGTGAGGGTATCCACGTTGACCTTCAGGTGCTTGAGCTTTTCCTTCGAGGATACCCCGAACTTTTGCTCTTCATCGATGACCAGCAGCCCCAGGTCCTTGAATTTCACATCCCTGGCGAGCAGGGCATGGGTTCCGATGATGATGTCGAGCTTCCCTTCCTGCAATCTTTCCAGGGTCTCCTTTTTCTGCCTGGCGGACTTGAACCGGCTGATATAATCGACCGTACAGGGAAAATCCTTCAGTCGGTCCTGGAAGGTCTTGAAATGCTGGAAGGCCAGGATGGTGGTGGGGACCAGGATGGCTGCCTGCTTGTCATCGGCGACTGTTTTGAAGGCAGCCCGGACTGCGATTTCGGTTTTCCCGAAGCCCACGTCCCCGCAGACCAGCCGGTCCATCGGGTGGGGAGATTCCATATCTCTTTTGACATCCGCTGTGGATTTGGCCTGGTCCGGGGTGTCCTCATAGAGAAAGGATGCTTCCAGCTCCGTCTGCAGGTAGGTATCCGGGCTATGGGAAAATCCCAGTTTCGCCTTCCTGGATGCATATAGTTTAATCAGGTCCCGGGCGATATCCTTGACCCGGGATTTGGTTTTTTCCTTCAGTTTTTCCCAGGCATCGCTGCCCAGCTTGCTGATCCGGGGGGCGGTGCCCTCCTTCCCGATATATTTACTGATCTTGTGCAGGCTGTTAATATTGACGTAGAGCAGGTCCTGGTCCCGGTAAACAATACGCACCGCCTCCTGCAGCTTCCCCCCCACCTCAATCTTCTGGAGTCCGCTGAACACCCCGATCCCATGGTCGATATGGGTGATGTAGTCCCCCGGTTGCAACTCCCGGAGGGTTTTCAGGGTCAGGGCCCTGTTCTTGTTATAGGCCTGGCGGACCCGGTACTTATGGTACCGCTGGAAAATTTCATGATCGGTATAACAGACCAGCCTGAGGTCGTGGTCGATGAAACCCTGGCTGATGGGGGTGGACACCGGCTGGAAGGAAATCCCGGCTGACAGGTCCTCAAAAATAGCCCGGAGCCTTTCCAGCTGCTTGGGATTTTCAGCCAGGATGAAGGCAGTATATCCGGCCGATTCCTTTTGCTGGAGGTCGCTGATGAGCAGGTTGAACTGCCGGTTGAACACCGGCTGGGGTGCACTTTTGAAATGGACCGTCAGGTCCGGGGCCCGGCCAGAGGTAGCGGCCCCGAATTCCACGCAGGTCCGCTGATCCAGGAGTTCCTCCAGCTTCGCCCAGGGCAGGAAATCCTCCGGACCGATCCGGATCAAATCCTCCCCGGCTCCGGATACCGTCCGGTTTCCTGCGACGAAAAATTTCTGAACCTCCGTCTCGAGTTTGCGGAATGAATCCCTCAGGAAGGACCGGTCCCTGATCCAGAAAACGGTTGGCTCCGGAAGGAACACCGGAAGGGGAACCCTTTCCCCGGTATGCACCGGAGCCTTCAGGCTGGGGATAATGTCCACCCGGGAGAGCTGTTTTTCACTGAGCTGGGTCTCCGGATCGAAGATCCGGATGGAATCCACCTCATCCCCGGAAAGTTCCACCCGGTAGGGCCGGTCGTTGCCGAAGGAATAGATGTCCAGGATCCCTCCCCGCATTGCGAATTCCCCCGGACCATAGGTGAAATCCGTCCTTTCAAAACCGAACGCGGTCAGTTTTTCCAGCAGGGGGTCCAATGGAAGGATTTCCCCCTTCCGGATCGGGATCAGATTGGCCAGGAAGGAACCGGGATCGATGACTTTTTCAAAGAGAGCCTGGGGATAGGTAGCCAGGACTTTGCGCCGGGGCAATTCCCCGCTGAAATGCAGCAAGGCTTCGGTCCTCAGGAGGATATGGTTGCCCTGAACCTGGGAGAAATCCCCCGCCTTTTTGAAAGAGTCCGGGAAATAAAAAAGATCCAGGGCACGGGTCAGCCCTTCCAGGTCATTGAGGAAATAGGCCGCTTCCTCCGGGTCGTTGAGAATGAAGACATGGTTGAATGCAGTCAGGCGGTGGATAGCAGAAGCCACCAGTGCCGGAAGGGTCCCGCTGGCGCCTTCCATCCTTATTTTGGCCGGACCGGGCATGGAAAGCCTGTCCACCAACTGTTTGGTCCGGTAGTCTCCCTCATACCGCAACAGCAAATCTTCCAGATCCATCAGGAAACGCAAATTTACGTAAAGCCATTTCAATGCAGGGCGGCAACCCTTTGGGAACGGGTTCCGTAATCCCCTGGAACCCATCAATTTTCCGAACTGACCAATATTTATGTATTTTGTCCCTCTGTCTTAACCAGGGTCCGGATGAAAATACCGTGGGTGTTATGGCTTTTTGTGGTGTTGACCCTGGCCGGATGCGGTTATTATTATCTGGAAGGTTCCGATACGGAATTCCTGGAGCAAGCCATCGGCCTGAAAAAATCCGGAATGGATGAGGATGGGGGGGATGGCCCTGATGCGGATAATCCGGCAGCGGTCTGGCTCTATGAATACAACCTCCTCAAAAGCCCTTATACCAACCGGATTCCACCGGATGCCCGCCGCGAGGAATGGAATACCGCTTTCAGTTTTATCAGCCGCTACGGCCTGGACCGCCTTTCCTCCAACACCTACAACTTTGCCGGCCCGGATAATATGGGCGGAAGAACCCGGGCCGTTGCTTACGACCTGAGGTACAATGGTTCCTCCAACCAGACCATCCTGGCAGGCGGAGTGAGCGGAGGCATTTTCCGGAGCACCGACGGGGGAGCCAGCTGGCAATGGGTTTCCACGCCGCAGCTCAACAGTGTCACTTCCATCATCCAGGATCCCCGCCAGGGAACCAGTCCGATCACCGGGAAGCCCTTCAACGATACCTGGTATTGTGGAACCGGTGAGTTTTTACCGACTTCCTTCATCACCGGCCCGGTGGCTTCCGACCTTTCCTTTATTGTGGGGTGGGGCATGTTCCAGTCCGATGATGACGGGCTGACATGGTACCCCATGAGCTTTTCCCGTGGATCGGTTTCCCAGGGAAACGGAAGCGAGGAGGCTTTCGACAATGCCTACGACATCATCAACCGCCTCGTAGTCAATCCCCTAAACGGAAACCTGTATGTGTCCCGTTTCGGCTCCATCGTCACGGTGTCGGAAAATTCGGCAGGCAATTACACGCGCACCCTGACCCTGTACAATACCCGGGATAACGGCAACCTGTCGACTTCCAACCAGATCAGCGATATCGTCTGTTCCCCCGATGGCACGACCCTGTTCGCTGGATTCCATGGGGATTATACGGACCCTTCCAATGTGGACAGCTCCCAGGACATGGAGGGGCTCTGGGAGGGAAAAGTCGATCTTTCCGGAGGAGGAGCAGTCACCTGGGAAAAGATTGCCGGGGAGGGCGCGGCCAGCCCCGCAGGCTGGCCGGCCCGCGAAACCTACGGGAGGATCGTGCTCGCCCTGGCTCCCTCCAGTCCCCATCTCCTCTATGCCCTGGTGGCCAATGGTGCCGACGGGAGGCTGGATGCCCCGGGGGGACCCAGGCCTGAGGCAGACCTTTTCCGTTACAACGATTCAACCAAAACCTGGACGAACCTTTCGGCCAATGTGCCCAGGACCGATTCTTCAGACCGTGGCGCTTTCCAGGTCCAGAATGGTTATGACATGGCCATCGCGGTGAGCCCGGAGGATTCGATGACGGTCTTTATCGGCGGTACGAATGCCTACCGCTCCACGGATGGATTCACCTCCCTGCTCCACACCACCCTGATCAACGGATATGGCCGAAACAATTTCAATGAATTCGGATATGATTTCGAAATCGGGCACCCGGATATCCACTGGTTCACTTTCAGACCCGGGTCTGATTCCGAGATGATCTGCTCCAATGACGGCGGCATCCAGCTCTGCAACGATATCCTGCACCCGGATTCGGTTTCCTGGAAAACCCTGAATAACTCCTACCAGTCCCTGCAATATTATGATGTGACTGTCGATCCCGAAAATGGGCAGATGACCTTTGCCGGAGGGGCCCAGGACAACCAGTGCACGATCCGCAACAGTTTCAATTCAGATCCCGATTCCCATGACATATTCATTGTTGGAGACGGCTGTTCGGTGGGGCTCTCCGCCATCTCCAACGGGACCAAGTATTTCTACCTCTCCAGCCAGAACGGAGGGGCCTTCCGGGCCTTACTGAATGCCGGGGACAATCAGTACGCCGGATCCTTCACCAGCATCAAGCCCCAGGGAGCCCAGGGGGATTTCATCACGCTGTTCTACCTGGATCCGGAAAATACCGAAGACCTGTATTTCGCAAGCTCCGATACCCTGTTCCGGACGACCGCAGCATCCCATGTCAGTTCCACAACATGGACCCGGATGACCGGGGTAAATTCCTCCATTGTAGGCCAGATACGGTCCCTGGCGACCACCCGGGGCAACTATGCACCCTCCCACAACCTGTTCTTCGGGACAGATGGCGGAAAGGTATACCGGCTCCGGGATCCCCAGAATGCCCTTCCTGCCAACATACCCGCGGACATCTCTGACCCGGGAATGGAAGGGGTGGTGATCGGTATTGCGGTGAACCCGCGCAATGATGACACAATCATGGCTGTGATTTCCAATTACGATACCCAAAGCATCTGGTGGACCGGAAACGCCAACGACTCCACGCCCGTCTGGCAGGCGATTGAAGGATCCGGTTCCGGCAACCTCCAGGCCCCCTCCATCCGGAGTTGCGCTATCGTGGCGACCCAGACCGGGGTGGAATATTTCGTCGGGACCCAGATCGGGCTTTACAGCACGATCCGGATCAATGGGGCGAACACCTCATGGACCCCCGAGGTCAATTCCGGACCGATGCAGTTTGCCATCGTCAGTTCCCTGGCCCTGCGCTGGTCCGACAATACCATGGTGGTCGGCACCCATGGCAACGGCATGTTCTTCACCAGCATCGGATCCGCCACCGGGGTCACCCCGCCACCGGACACCGGGAGGATCTTCATCCGCACCCTCTATCCCACCCTGTTCAATGGGACCATGAATATCCAGGTCGGCACGCTCACCGGGATCACCGGGATGAAGCTTTATATTTTCAATATGCTCGGCCAGGAATCTTATGAAGCCGATATGGCCTACCAGGACCAATCCCTGGGGCTTGGCTTCCTTCCGGAAGGGATGTATGTGGTATATATTGTTAGCGATGACGGCGCCCACCGTTATACCCGCAAGATCATCCGGCAGTAACCGGGGCCTGAACTTTTTTGTATCTTCCGCCGAAACTTTTCATTCATGCTGGACCTGTGGCATACCGGAATTTTTACCAGGATCATTCAGGAGACACCCAATACCCGGAGGTTCTGGATCCGGATTCCCGGACTGGAGCAATTCGATTTCAAGGCGGGACAGTTTGTGACCCTGGACCTTCCGATCCATGAAAAGAAAAACAAGCGGTGGCGCAGTTATTCCATTGCCTCAGCTCCCAATGGGACCAACGAGATCGAACTGGTCATCGTCCTTCTGGAAGGAGGCCTGGGAACCAACTACCTGTTCAACGAAATCAAGGAAGGAAGCGAAGTGTTGCTTCGGGGGCCCCAGGGGGTATTTACGCTTCCCGAAACCCTGGAGCGGGATGTATTCCTGATCTGCACCGGAACCGGGATCGCACCCTTCCGAAGCATGGTGAATCATATGCTCGCCACCGAGACCCCCCATCCGGATATTTATATCCTGTTCGGAACCAGGACCAAAAAAGACCTGCTTTATTTCGAGGAAATGAATGGTCTTCAGGAAAAGCTGGAACGGTTCCATTACCTGCCTACTCTTTCCCGGGAGCCCTGGGAAGGAAGGACAGGATATGTCCACGATATTTATGAGGAGCTTCTTGCGGACCGCAGGCCCGCCCATTTTTACCTCTGCGGATGGAAGGCCATGATTGATGAGGCCAAACAAAGGATCACGGCCCTGGGGTACGACCGCAAATCCATCCACCAGGAGCTTTATGGCTGATCCGGCCTGAGGGCCATCTCCACCAGCTGCCTGACCCCTTCTGCGGGGACCCGGTCCTGCTTCAGGGTATCCCTGTAACGGATCGTCACGGTGCCATCCTCCAGGGACTGGTGGTCCACCGTCGCGCAAAACGGCGTTCCAATGGCATCCTGCCTGCGGTACCGCTTCCCGATGGAATCCTTCTCCTCATAAATGCACTGAAAGGATCCCCTGCAATCTTCCAGGATCTTTCTGCCGACCGCGGGTAATCCATCCTTTTTCACCAGCGGCAGGATGGCCAGCTTGACCGGAGCGATTGCGGGACTGAACCGGAGTACGGTCCGGGTATCTGTTCTTCCGGGCTCAGCCGTGGGAACTTCCTCTTCCCCGTAGGCCTCGCAAAGGACCATCAGCAAGGTGCGATCCAGTCCCACCGAAGTCTCCACCACGAACGGCACATAATTTTGGTTCAGTTCCGGATCAAAATACTGGATCTTCTTTCCGCTGAACTCCTGGTGGCGGCCCAGGTCATAATCCGTCCGGGAATGGATCCCTTCCACCTCCTTAAAACCGAAGGGAAATTCATATTCGATATCCACGGCGGCATTGGCATAATGGGCCAGCTTGCTGTGGTCATGAAACCGGAGCCGGCCGGGATCGATGCCAAGCCCCAGGTGCCAGGCCAGCCTTTCGGCCTTCCATTTCCCGTACCAGTCCAGCTCGGTACCCGGCCGTACGAAATACTGCATTTCCATCTGCTCGAACTCCTTCATCCGGAAAATAAACTGCCTTGCCACGATCTCGTTGCGGAAGGCTTTTCCGGTCTGCGCAATCCCGAAGGGGATCCTCATCCTGGCCGTCTTCTGGACATTCAGGAAGTTCACGAAAATGCCCTGGGCCGTCTCCGGCCTGAGGTAGATTTCCTCCGCTTCCCCGGAAAGGCTCCCCATCCGGGTGGAAAACATGAGGTTGAACTGGCGTACATCGGTCCAGTGGTCCGTTCCGGATACCGGGCAGACGATATGGTGATCCAGGATGATTTGTCTGAGCCCTCCGAAGTCATCCCTGCGGAGCAGTTCCTCCATTTGCAGAAGGAGGGCGCGGGCATCCTCCTTTTTCCCGGCTTCCAGGAGCCGGTCCGCCTCCCCCTCGATGAGGTGGTCCACCCGGTAACGCTTTTGGGAGTCCTTGTTATCAATCATCGGATCGCTGAAATGATCCACATGACCCGAAGCTTTCCAGGTGGTGGGGTGCATGAATATCGCCGAGTCCAGGGCCACGATGTTTTCATGGAATTGCACCATGCTGCGCCACCAGCGGTCCCTGAGGTTCCTTTTCAGCAGGGCACCAAAAGGGCCATAATCATATACGGCGCTGAGGCCTTCGTAAATTTCACTGGAAGGAAAAATAAATCCATATTCCTTGCTGTGGGAAATGATCGCCTGGAACCTGCCGCTATTGCCTGGGGAATTCATAGCCATGATGCCTGTTGGATGAACCTGATTTATTTCAATTTGTCGTTTTCCCGGTGACGCTGGGCGTCCCTGATGGTTTTCTTGGTGAAATTCTTTTCAAAGGCTACGGTAAGGTCGATCCCGGACTGGTTGGCAATGCAGAGCACCACCCAAAGGACATCGGAAAGTTCATCGGCCAGGTCCTTGGTCAGGTCTGATTCTTTACTGGACTGCTCCCCGTATTGCCTGGCGATGATACGGGCCACCTCCCCCACCTCCTCGGTCAGGATGGCCAGGTTGGTGAGTTCATTAAAGTAACGCACCCCGGTGGTCTTCACCCAGGTGTCGACCCGTTGCTGAGCTTCCCGCAGGGTAAAATCGTTCATGGCCATGGACGGTTATTTTCGCGGGACAAAGGTAAGGGCTAACCAGGCTTCTGGGCCTGAAAATGTACCTTTGCCGGAGCCTTATGTCCGGAGCACCCCAGCCAGATCCTACGACCCGGTTTTCAAACCGGGTTCAGGATTATGTCCGCTACAGGCCCGGATATCCTCCTGGGATCATCCCTTTCCTGCAGCAGACCGTCGGCCTGAATCCATCCCGGGTGGTGGCCGATATCGGATCGGGCACCGGCATCCTGACCCGGCTCGTCCTGGAGCAGGGCAACCGGGTGTTTGGAGTGGAGCCCAACGGACCGATGCGGGAAGCGGCCCTTCAATACCTCAAGGATTTCGGAAATTTCATTTCAGTTGACGGAAAGGCAGAGCAGACCGGCCTGGAATCCGGCTCGGTGGACCTCATGCTTTCCGGCCAGGCCTTTCACTGGTTCGACCCGGTCCGGTCCCAGGCCGAATTCAGAAGGATCGCCAGGCCGGGAGCCCATGCCGTCCTGATCTGGAATGAACGCCTGGAGGAAGGCCCCTTCCATGCTGCCTATAATGAACTGCTCCTGAATTATGCTACCGATTACCAGCGGGTGAACCACAAGAATATCCGCCATGCCGACCTGGAAAAGTTCTTTTCCCCGTTCAGAATGGAATCCGCAGCATTTGATAATGCCCAGGACCTGGGGCTGGAGGAATTCATGGGCAGGGTGTTTTCTTCCTCCTATATGCCCACCCGGTCCGATCCTTCCTTCCCTGCCCTTTCCAGCGAGATCCAGGGAATATATGACCGCTTCGCCGGCCCCGGGGGCGTGCGGATCTGCTACCGGACCATGCTTTTTTACGGCCTGGTCCGGGAACCCTGAGGGTGGTTAAAGCGGGTTTCGGGAATCCAGAAGAATCGTCACCGGTCCATCGTTCACCAGGGCCACCTGCATGTCTTCCCCGAAAATCCCCTGAGGAACCGGCCTGCCCAAGCCCTCTTCCAGGAGGGTACCGACCAGTTGATACAGGGGAAGGGCTTCCTCCCTTCCCGCAGAACGGGAATAGGAAGGCCGGTTGCCTTTCAGGGTGGAGCCCAGCAGGGTGAACTGGCTCACCAGGAGAATGGATTTGCCTTCCTCCAGGACGGAGCGGTTCATGACCCCTGAAGGGTCGGAGAAAATTCTGAGGTTGAGGATCTTCTGGCAAAGCGACCGGGCGTCCCCGGGACCATCCCCCAGTTCGATCCCGAGCAGGACCAGCAGGCCTTCCTGGATCCCTGAAAAAACCTTTCCCCCGGTGGTCACCGAGGCTTCAGTTACCCGTTGGATTACTGCACGCATTATCAATAAATTTGTCCCAGAACATACCGGTCACCCTTTTGGATCCTTTATGACCCTGGACAATTTAGATATTTCCCCCGAGCTGACCTTCCTCACCTCCCGAAGCGGGGGAAAAGGGGGGCAAAATGTAAACAAGGTGGAAACGGCCGTGACAGCCCGCTTCGAAATCGCCGCATCCCGGATCCTGTCGCCGGAACAGAAACAGCGCCTCTCCCGGGCACTTGCTTCCCGCATCAGTGCGGCGGGGATCCTTTCGGTCCGGTCCCAGACCGCGAGGACCCAGGCTTCCAACAAGGAACTTTCCATCAGGAGGATCCATGAACTGGTTGCCAGGGCCCTGAGGGTAAAACCGAAAAGGATCCGCAGTAAACCGACCAGGGCCTCCCTGGAAAAAAGAATTCAGCTTAAAAAAAGACAATCGGAAAAGAAACAGAACCGGCGAAAGGATCTGGAATGAATGGAACTTTGGCGATCAGGAAAGTGGAGTCGCCCCGATCATGTTCATGAGCAGGAAAATCCGGTTTTCCATAGCCGTCTTGCTGACCGGACGCTGTGCCTTGCTGAAACTTTCTTCCCGGGAAGGAAGGTTTCTTTTTTTTGCACGGGAATTTTCATCCGATGGTCCATGCCCTTTGGATTCCTGAATAGGTCGTTTTCTAGGTGGCATTATGGATTGTGGGTTTTGGGGTCTGGAACTCCATAGGATCTGGTTCCCCCGAAGGGGAGTCAAAAGTAGCAATTTGGGTCAATTAATGCTAATTCCTTTCAATCATCCGGAACAATTACCCGGAGGCAAAGGTCCGGTAATATTTAAAGGAGCCCAAAACTCCCGGCCCAAAACTTATTCAGGACTTATACCCAATCCTTTAAGCCGGAACTTCGATTGTTGACGGATTGTCAGGGTTGACGGGAATGCATTCAGGGGACAGGCCTGGGCCTCCAAAATTTAACATTTCTCTGGCCCGCCTTTGCGTCCTTTATACAGTAATCCTGGGGAAATCCCCGTCTTCCTCCTGAAAAAGCACCATTGGGTTTCCGGATTTCCCATTCCGAAAATAGGGCTCCTCCGGGGCCGCTCAGCCTCCGGCTGGGTGCCGTCGATATTGTGTACTTTGCGGAAATTTTCAGGGATTGACGGA
>JANWKA010000042.1 GCA_025451655.1 Chitinophagaceae bacterium
CTCGTATTTTTCCGATATGGCGGAAAACCTCAGGGTCTCCCTGGTTCCGAGGGCCAGGAAACCGGAAGCCATCAGGCTCTGGTCGAAGGCGTGAAATACCTGGTTTTGGAGTTCCCGGTCAAAATAAATCATCACGTTCCTGCAGAAAATCAGCTGAAATTCATTGAAGGAGCGGTAACATACCAAGTTATGGGTTGAGATGATCATCTTCCCTCAAAAAAAATGCCTTACCTGGAAAATCAGGCCCATGGTCCTTCTTGCGGCTGCTGTTTCGGGTCCGAAATAATCAAAGGAATCATAAAAACTCCAGAGGGCTCCTTCTTTCCAGCAGGATGGTGTCCCGCCAGTTACCCTGCATTTTCCCGATCCTTTCCCGGCAGCCCACCACCCGGAATCCGCATCGTTCATGGATCCGGATGCTGGCCACGTTTTCAGGAAAAATGGAAGCCTGAAGGGTCCAGAATCCCTTGATCTCGCTCAGGCATACCATCTCCGAAAGCAAACGCTTCCCCCAACCCTTTCCCCGGAAGGACGGGTCCATATAAATGCTCACCTCGGCAACCCCCCGGTATATTTTTCTTTTGGAAACCGGTGAAAGTGCAGCCCATCCCGCGATCCCGGATTCCCCTTCTGCAACCAGCCTGCAGGCTTTCCCATGGGAGGCATTCCACCCTTCCCATCCGGGAACTTCCTGCTCGAAAGTGGCATCTCCTGTCGCGATACCGGATGCATAGATCCTCCGGACCTCGGGCCAATCCCTGGTCCGCATGGGCCTGATCTGAATCGGTTCCGTCATAAGGGGGGCTTCCCTGAAAAAAATAAAAAATCCAGGTCAAAAATAAGGAGCGGAAATCAGGATTCCCATTCAGGGCAACGCGAAGGCCAGGTAGGAATCCGAAGAAGCGGTGCCCAGTTTTCCTCCCCCGCAGGCGATAACCACAAACTCCCTGCCTCCTGCCTGGTAAATGGAAGGGGTTGCGAACCCCGGAGCGGGAAGCGGATACTGCCAAAGCAATCTCCCGGTCCTGGCCGAAAATGCCCTCAATTTTCCATCCCGTGCTGCGGCGATGAATACCAGTCCGGAAGCTGTTACAGCAGGGCCTCCATAGTTTTCCGTACCGGTCACGATCCCCATTTTCAGGAATTCCGGGTAGGCGCCCAGGGGGACCTGCCAGGACTGGGCACCCGTGTTCAGGTTGATCGCCGTAAGGGTCCCCCAGGGCGGTTTTACCGCCGGATATCCTTCAGGAGTCAGGAACTTATGGTAACCGGTAGAACCGTAAGGAAGGTCCAGGTAGGGGTCCGGTTTCCGGGGGGGTGCGATGAAAACCCGGCCCTGTTCCTTTTTCAGGTCCAGGATAAAGGAAGCCAGGGCATGGAGGTCTTCGGCAGGGAGCTGCCGGAACCCAGGCATCATCCTCCTTCCCGAGCGGACCAGGAGCAGGAACTGGTCCTCGTTGTACCGCTGCCCGGCCTGGATCAGGGAAGGGAAATTACCGGAGCCTTTCCGGTCCGGCCCGTGACAGGTCATGCAGTTCTGCGCATAAAGCCTTTTGCCCGCATCCAGCCAGTTTTCCTTTTGGAGGCGCTGCCCCTTGAGGTCCACCATGGTCAGCACCCAGGGCATCTGGGAGCCGTTGACGTAGAGCATTCCGGTGCGGGGATCCGCCCCGGGGCTTCCCCATTCCCCGCCTCCGTCATACCCGGGGAAAATCACGGTGCCTTCCCGGGAAGGCGGATTGAACACATTTCCGGTGTGGAAGCTGTCCAGTTCCTGGGTGATCCTCCGGCGCGAAGCACCGGCAACCAGGTTGTTGAGGTCGGAATCCAGCAGGATCTGGCGGACGAAAGGTTTGGGCAGGGAAGGAATGGGCTGGGTCGGCTGAACTTCCTCCCCGGCCAGTTCCGATTGATCTGGTACCGGAGTTTCGCGGATCGGGAAAAGGGGCTTGCCTGTGACCCGGTCAAAAATGAAAACAAAGCCCGTCTTGGTGGTCTGGGCCACCGCATCGGTCCTTTTGCCCTGATGTTCCACCGTGAGCAACACGGGGGTTGCCGGAAGGTCCCGGTCCCAGAGGTCATGATGAATTTCCTGGAAATACCAGATCAGCTTGCCTGTGGCGGCATCCAGCGCCAGCAGGCAATCCGCAAAAAGGTCCTTCCCCTTTCGGGTACCTCCATAGAAATCGGGGGAAGCCGAACCTGTCGGCACATAAACAATGCCCCTTTTTTCATCGAGGCTCATCCCGCACCAGTTATTGGCGCCGCCGATATGCTTCCAGGCCTGGGGATCCTCCCAGCTTCCATAACCCGTTTCTCCAGGCTGGGGAATGGTATGAAAAATCCAGACCTCCTTTCCCGACCGGACGTCGAAAGCGCGGATATGGCCCGGTGCGGCGTCAGGTCCCTCATCCACCCGGGTTCCTACAATGATCAGGTCCCGGTAGATGATGCCCGGAGTAGTTGAAGTAACAAAGAGGTCCTTTACGTCCCTGCCCAGTCCGTCATGGAGATCGATATGGCCCTGTTTTCCGAAAGTGGTTACGGGTCTGCCTGTCCCCGCATTAATGGCATAGAGGTCGGAACCGGCCGTATAGAAGATTCTTTGATCCCGGTGTCCATCGGACCACCAGGTCACCCCCCGGCAATTGTTCATGATGAAGAAGGACTGGGTATTGGCATCCATGGAATCCAGGGGGTTAAATACCCATTTCGGTTTGCCGGTCTCCGCGTCTACCGCAAAAAGCTTCATCCTCGGGGAAGTGCCATAGAGGGTCCCTCCTGTGATGATGGGGTTGCACTGGATCTGGGAATGGTTCTGTGTATCGGCATCCCCGGTGTGGTAGGTCCACGCGAGGGTCAGCCTGTTCACATTGGAGCTGTCGATTTGCTTCAGGGAGGAGTAATGGAGGGAAGCCTTATCCCCGCCATAGGTCTTCCAGCCCTTCCAGGGATCCGTTTTGCAGCCCGGGGCCAGCAGCAGGATCAGCAGGGCAGGGACCAGGAATGCGGAAACCAGGCGGCATGGCATGGGTACAAGATACAACCCCGAAGGGTCCGGTCCAATCCGGAGGAGCGGGTGGTTCCCAAGAAAATGAGCACGATATTACTAAATTTATTAGTAATATTGTATTCCTGCCCATGATCTTCAATAACCCCCACCGAGCGATTGTCCACCTGGATCTGGATACCTTTTTCGTCAGCGTGGAATGCCTCAAAAACAGCACGTTACGGGGAAAGCCGGTGCTGGTCGGGGGAAGCAGCGACCGGGGCGTGGTGGCTTCCTGCAGCTATGAGGCGCGGAAATTTGGCATCCATTCGGCGATGCCGATGAAACTGGCGAGGAGACTTTGCCCTCATGCCATAGTGATTTCTGGTGATTTTGAGGACTATAGTAAATATTCCAGGCTGGTCACCGGGGTCATTGCCGACCGGGTTCCCCTCTTTGAAAGGGCCAGCATCGACGAGTTCTATGTGGACCTGACCGGGATGGACCGTTTTTTCGGCTGCGGGGTGTTCGCCGGAGAATTGAAAACCAGGATCCGGAAGGAAAGCGGGTTGCCGGTCTCCTATGCCCTGGCCTCCAACAAGCTGGTCAGCAAAGTGGGTACCGATGAGGCCAAGCCGGATGGCCGGCTGGAGATCCCCCTGGGCTCGGAGAAGGCTTTCCTGGCCCCCCTGGCCGTCCAGAAACTGCCGATGATCGGCAAACAGACCGGGGAGCTGCTCCGGCAGATGGGGGTGGAGACGATCCGCATCCTTTCGGAGATCCCCGTGGAAATGCTGCAGAACCTGCTGGGAAAGAACGGAACGGAGCTCTGGCGGAGGGCCAACGGCATTGACGAATCCCCTGTGGTGCCTTACCAGGAGCAAAAAGGGATCAGCACCGAATCCACTTTCGACAGCGATACCATCGATATCGGATTCATGCTCGCAAGACTGGTCCGGATGATCGAAAAAATCGGGTTTGAACTGCGCCAGCAAAACAGGATGGCCGGTTGCGTCACGGTCAAGCTCCGCTACTCGAATTTCGACACCGTGACCCGGCAGGCAACCATTCCCTACAGCGCTTCGGATCATGTCCTGCTCAAAAAAACCCGGGAACTCTTTGACTCGCTCTATGACCGGCGCCTGCTCGTCCGGCTCCTCGGCGTCCGGCTGAGCCACCTGGTGGCGGGCAACTACCAGGTCAGCCTCTTCGAAGATACCCAGGAAATGATCCGGCTGTATCAGAGCATCGATCAGATCAAGAGCCGGTTCGGCCCGCATATCCTGATGAGGGCCGCGGCGATCGGGCTACCTGCTTCAAGATGATCCCATGTATCTCAACTGCAAGACCTATTTCAGTTTCAGGTACGGCACTTTCGGAACGGAAGCGCTGGTAACTGCCGGTGTCGAGGCGGGTGCCACCGCGATGGCCCTGACCAACATTAACAATACCTGTGATGCCTGGGACTTTTATACTTTCTGCCTGGAAGCGCGGATCAAGCCCGTCCTGGGCGCTGAGATCCGCAACGGAGACGCCCTGTGTTACCTGCTGCTGGCCCGGGATGCCGGCGGCTTCATGGCAATCAACCGCTTCCTTTCCCTCCACCTGCAATCCGGCACCCCTTTTCCGGAAAGGCCGGAACTCCCGGACCCGGTCTGGATCGTCTATCCTTTGGGAAAATATCTTCCCCAGGCGCTCTCCGCACAGGAACTGATCGGAGTCAGGCCATCCGAAGTCAACCGGCTCTATGACCAGCAGACCGGACGCTGGCCGGACAAGTATGTCGTCCGCCAGCCGGTCACCTTCCAGGATAAGACGGGGTACAACCTGCACCGGCTGCTGCGCGCGGTCCATCATAATATCCTGCTGAGCCGGCAGCAGCCGGAACAGATCGCCTCCCGGGAAGAGTGTTTCCTTCCCCTGTCCTCCATCCTCCAGGCTTTCAGCGCCTACCCGGCCCTCATCACCAATACGCTGAAAGTCCTGGACCAGTGCGAGATCGGAATGGAACTCCATACGGACAAGAATAAAAAATGCTTCACGGGCGGAATGGCCGATGACCGGCTGCTGCTGGAAAAGCTGGTCCTGGACGGCATGCGGTTCCGGTATGGCAATCTCCCGAAGGCCCTGGATCGGGTACACAAGGAGCTCCGGATCATCGACGAGCTCGGGTTCAACAGCTATTTCCTGATTGCCTGGGACATCATCCGCTATGCCCGCAGCAGGGGTTTTTTTTACGTCGGCAGGGGCAGCGGCGCCAATTCCATCGCTGCCTACTGCCTGCAGATCACCGATGTGGATCCCATTGAGCTGGACCTGTATTTCGAAAGGTTCCTCAATCCTTACCGGACCTCCCCTCCGGACTTTGATATCGATTTTTCCTGGAAGGACCGGGACGAGGTGATCGATTACGTGTTCAAAAGGCACGGAAAGGAACATGTCGCCCTCCTGGGAATGTATTCCACCTTCCAGCGCAGCGCCATCATCCGGGAGCTGGGGAAGGTCTACGGGTTGCCCAAGGCCGAGATCGACAGCCTGGTCAGCCAGCCGGAAGCCCGGTTGCAGGAGGACCGTTTCCAGCGCCAGATCGCCCGTTACGGAAAGCTCCTGGAGAATTTTCCCAACTACCTGTCAATCCATCCCGGAGGCATGCTGATCAGCGAAAAGCCCATCTATGCCTATACCGCCCTGGAGCTTCCACCCAAGGGATTTGCCACTTCCCAGATCGACATGTTCCTGGCTGAAAAGGTCGGTCTTTACAAGCTGGACCTGCTGAGCCAGCGGGGCCTGGGGCATATCCGGGACAGCATCACCCTGGTCAGCCAGAACAAAGGGATCCATATCGATATCCATGACGTGGAGCAATTCAAGAAGGACCCCCGGCTTGCCGCCCGGATCCGGGACGCGGACACCATCGGATGCTTTTATATCGAAAGCCCCGCGATGCGGCAGCTGCTCCAGAAGCTGCGCTGTCAGGATTACCTCACCCTGGTGGCCGCCAGCAGCATCATCCGTCCGGGGGTAGCCCAGAGCGGCATGATGCGGCAATACATTTTCCGCTTCCATCACCCCGATCAGTTCGAGTACCTGCACCCGAAACTGGGTCAGTTGCTGAAGGAGACCTTTGGGGTGATGGTATACCAGGAAGATGTGATCAAGGTTGCCCATTATTTTGCGGGACTGGACCTGGGAGAAGCCGATATCCTCCGGCGGGCCATGAGCGGCAAATACCGGTCGAACAATAGGTTCCTGCAGATCCGCGACCATTACTTCGAAAGTTGCAGAAAGCTGGGGTATCCGGAAGCGGTCACCGCCGAAATCTGGCGCCAGATGGAGTCCTTCGCGGGATATTCCTTCAGCAAGGCCCATTCGGCAAGCTTCGCCGTGGAAAGCTACCAAAGCCTGTACCTCAAGACGTACCATCCCGTGGAGTTCATGGTGAGCGTGATCAACAACTTCGGAGGATTTTACAGCACCGAGCTGTATTTCCACGAGCTGAAAAGGGCCGGGGCAAAAGTGCTGCCCCCCTGCGTCAACCGGGGAAACTATCTCACCTCCGTCCGGGGCAAAGAAGTCTATACCGGCCTGATCCATGTCCTGGGGCTGGAACAGGCCCTGGCGGAAAAGGTCCTTGCAGAAAGGGACCTGGAGGGTCCCTTTCTGCACCTCCAGGACTTCCTGGAGCGCTGTGAACTGCCCCCCGAGCAGGTCAATATCCTGATCCGTTGCGGGGCCCTGCGGTTCACGGGAAAAAACAAGAAGGAACTGCTTTGGGAGGCGAACTTCCTCCAGAAGAAACAGGGTGCCGGGATGGCGGCCCATGCCCGCCTGTTCCGGGAGCCTCCCCTGGAGTTCAAATTACCCGAGCTGGCCCTTCATGACCAGGACGACGCCCTGGACGAAATCGAGTTGCTGGGTTTCCCGCTTTGCGATGTCTGGCAGCTCATCGACCTGGACACCAGCCCCTACCTGACCTCCGGCGAGCTGCAGTCCCACCTGCACCAGAGGGTACGCACCATCGGGTACTATGTCACCAGCAAACAGGTCAGGACGGTAAAAGGGGAAACGATGTGCTTCGGCACCTTTCTGGACAAGACCGGCAACTGGCTGGACACCGTTCATTTTCCCGACAGTTTTCACCGCCAGCCCCTGCGCGGCAGGGGATTTTATGTCCTGGAGGGAAAGGTGGTCGAAGAGTTCGGAGTATATTCCCTGGAGGTGGACCACTGCACCATGGCCGGGATCAGGGGACGTTAGCCGGAAAATGAAAAATTGCCTACTTTCGGACCGGATTCTGAACAGGATGCGCGAGAACTGTTGCGGTGGAGATTCAGAAGGCCCTTCCTCCTTCCTTCCTCTTTAATTTCCCACCTCTGCCCTCCCTGGGGGCCGGCCCTGAGCCTATCCTGTACGAACCGGGATCCATCCGCCGCGCATGCTAGCCATCATTCACAGGACGATCGGGGTCAGGAAGGCTTTCTGGTATAATGAGAAGAAAATCGACCAGGGGGTGGCCCGCTGTCTTTCAGCCCTGCCCGATCCGGGGGGCACCGGGGATCTCCCGCGCTCCGACCGCCTGAAGACCCTTACCGACCGGACCGGCCTGAACAGCACCATCCGAAAAAACGGGTTGCATATCTCCCTGAACTTTCATCCCCTGGATTCGCTGGATGAGGAAAGGATGCGAGCCATTTCGGAAGAATACATTTCCCGGACCAGCCTCGCTGAACAGCCCTGCCTGGTTTACCGGCATTCGGATGCCGCACATCCCCATCTGCACCTGGTCAGCTGCCTGATCCGGGAAAACGGAAAGCCCCTGAAATTCAGGGGAGGTCTCCGGGAGCAATCCCGCAAAGCCTGCAGGGAACTGGACGCCTTGTACGGTCTGACCCCTTCGAACCCTTCCGGCAAAAATCTCCCAAAGGAAATCCCGGAACATTTTCCTGCGCTCCGGTACGGAAGCGGGCCCTCCTTTGAATCCCTCGACAGGGTAGTTCACCAGGTCACCAGGACCTATTGTTTCGACAGCCTGAATAGTCTGGGAGCCGCCCTGCGGTTATACCGGGTATCGGTTCATCCTTCCCATCCTGGACCGGATGGAAAGCCGCGCGGCCTGATCTACCGGATGCTGGACACCACGGGTCACAGAACCGGGGTATGGGCCAAAGCCTCGGCCCTTCCCGGAAAGCCCACTATCCCTTTCCTGGAAACCCGGTTTGAGGAAAACCGGATTTTGAAAGCAGACCGGTCCAGGCGAGTCCGGGCCGTCCTGGACTGGATGGTGATCCGGCCACCGGAGGGGCTCATCCAAATTTCAAGGGACCTCGGGAAGGAAGGGGTATCCATCCTGGTTGCGATCCCCCGAAACCAGGATGGCTTCCAGTTCTACTATATCGATCTGAAAACCCGGACGGTTTTCGCAGATCTGGAACTGGGACCCTCCTTCCGGGCCGGAAAGCTCCTGGAGCGCTGCGGCCTGAATCTTTCTCCAAATGAATTGGTCGTCCAAAGCAAGACCCTGTCGCACCGGAAGACGGGTCCTGGAATGAATTGGTTCCCGATGGAATACCCCTTCGGTGACCATTCCCCCCTGATGGAATTCCGGCCCAGGCATCTCCGGTTGAAGGTTGAGGGCTGGCCTGCCTGCCAAATCACTCAATCCTGAAGGACAAACCGGAAATATGGAAGGCAACATGCAAAACGGATGGCCCCAAACGAGGCTGCTGGCAGGAGGCATCGGAATGGCACTGCTGGCCCTGCATTTTTATTTTTTCCTCCATGCCACCCTGATGCGCTGGCACCTGGACTGGGGGTTCGCAGACCGGTTTCTGAAAGGCTTGGCTCCCGATGGACTGGTGGGCAATTTCACGGCTTCCCGGAACTGGATCCTGTTTTTATTTCTGGTCGCCTCCGCCGGATCCAAACCAAAGGGATTTGCCAGACCCCTGGGACATGCCATCCTCCTGTTGCTTTTAGGCCTTGCGGTTTACTACGCCAGTTCCCTGGTGCTGGTATCGGGCCTTTCTCCTTCCTGTTGCGCGGCCGGGTATTTTTCGGGTTGTATCGCCGGTCTTGCAGCTTGCCTTTGGGGAGGATCCGGGATCATCAGTCGCCTGCATTCCGGCAATTTTCAGGAAGTTTTCAACCGGTCCCATGAATCCTTCCCCCAGCAGGAGGACCGGATCGAAAATTTATATTCGGTCAACCTGCCTTCCCGATACCGGTTCCGGGGGACTATGCGGAAATCCTGGGTCAATATCACCAATCCCTTCAGGGGATTACTGGTCGTGGGGACTCCGGGCAGCGGAAAATCCTATTTTATCGTGAGGGAGGTGATCCGTCAGCACATCCGCAAGGGGTTCAGCATGCTGATCTATGATTTCAAGTACGATGACCTGACCCGGATCGCTTACCGGGAATTCTTACTTCATAGGGACCGCTTTGCGGTGCCTCCCGCCTTCCATATCGTCCAGTTTGACGATCTGGCCCGATCCTCCCGTTGCAATCCCCTGGATCCCGCCAGCATGCGGGATGTCACCGATGCGGCGGAAGCCGCCCGGACCATCCTGCTCGGACTGAACCAGCAATGGATCCGGAGGCAGGGTGATTTTTTTGTGGAATCACCCATTCATTTCGTCACCGCGCTCATCTGGTTTCTCCGGTCCTACCAGGAGGGGAAGTTTTGCACCCTTCCCCATGTGGTGGAATTTTCCAGGGTGCCTTATGACAAACTGTTCACCCTGCTCAGAACCGACCCGGTTACCGAGGCCCTCGTCCATCCCTTTGTCACCGCCTACCTCCACCATGCCATGGAACAGCTGGAAGGCCAGATCGCCAGCGCTACGATCAGCCTTTCCAGGCTGGCCTCCCCTCCCCTGTACTACCTGCTAACGGGAAATGATTGCTCCCTGGACATCGCAAATCCGCTGGAGCCCAAGATCCTCTGCATCGGGAATAACAGCCAGAAATCCTCCACCTACGGACCCGTCGCCGCCCTCTACCTCACGGCGGTGACCCGGACCCTCAATACCCGGGGTAACCTGAAAAGCAGCCTCGTCTTCGATGAATTTCCAACCATCTACCTCCACGGGATTGACCGGCTCATGGCCACAGCGAGGTCCAACCGGGTGGCCACCACCCTGGCCGTTCAGGACCTCAGCCAGCTCAGGCTTTATTATGGAAGGGAGCTTGCCGAAGTCATCCTCAATATCACCGGCAATATCATTTCAGGACAGGTTTCCGGAGAAACAGGAAGGCATCTTTCAGAACGTTTTGGAAGGATCCTCCAGGAAAGGCAAACTGTCTCCACTCATGATTCTTCAAATTCGGTCACCCATTCCAGCCATCTGGAACAGGCCATACCCATGTCCAGGATCGCAACCATGTCCACCGGTGAGTTTGTGGGGACTGTTTCGGATGAGCTGGACCGGCCCCAGGAACAAAAAGTCTTTTATTGCAGGGTGGATCCCCCTGGAAAAAATAAGGACCGCCAGGAGCCTGTTGCGGAGATCCCCAACAGAAGAGAACCGGTCCCTGGGCTGATCCAGGAGCATTTCCTGGCCATTCGAAAGGATATCACAGATCTGGTGGAAAAGGAAATGGAACGGATCCTGGACACTCCCACCCTGGCCAGCCTGATCGTAAAACCATAGCTTCTTACCCGGACTGGATCCGGACAATCCCGATTTCATAAATAATAATCCGCCAAACAAAATTGATTGTTAGAAATCAGTCGGACATTTGTTTTTCGAAAGGAAATCGGGGATAGCGGGAACCAGGCCGACAGCCAGGGAGAATTTTTTCACTCATACTTTTTAGAATTATGACCAGGTCAAAACTGGTGCAGATGATCTGCGCCCTGCTGGTGGTCCTTTTTGTCTATGCTGCCGCAAGCAAGCTTTTTTTCTTCCGGGGCTTCACCAACCAGATGCTCAACCAGCCCCTGCCCAGACCCCTTTCCCTTATGCTGGTCTGGCTTTTGCCTGCCGCGGAGCTTTCCACGGCAGCCCTCCTGTTCTTTTCCCGGACCCGGAGTGCAGGGTTATGGGCCAGCCTGGGCCTGATGACCTTATTCACCGGATATGTGGCCCTGGTGCTGTCCAGGGCATTTAACCGGGTCCCCTGCTCCTGCGGGGGAATCTTCAGCCGGCTTTCCTGGCCTGGTCACCTGGCCTTCAACCTGGTGACCCTGGTGTTCACGGGTTTGGCCATCCGCTTTCATTCAACGCAAAAAAGAAGATCATCCATCAAGGATATATTCAAATTTTTTGGCCAAGGCAGGGGAAGCCGAAAACCTGTAGAATAGAGTAGGCATCCATTTTTGAACCCTTATAGTTTTCTGGCAGCTTTTTAAGATGATAAAAGCAGCCCTAAACATGAAAAAAGGAAAAATTCCGCTGACTGCGATCGCAGTCCTGTTGGGCCTTGGAGCAGCGCTGGCTTCCAACGTCCAACGGGCCACACCCCACAAAACCTTTGCCTGGGACCAGACCACCCAGGAATGGGTGGATGTGACCGGCCAGACCGAAGGGGTGGACTACCTGTGCAATGAATCCCAAAACATTTGCACGGCCCAGTTCACCAATGATGACCCGAAAACGGGTCAGATCATCCCACCATCAGAAGTGAAGGGCAATTACCAGAACCTGGACTAAAGGTTGATTAGGTCTTATTGTTAAAGGGTTGCCCGAACAGGCAACCCTTTATTTTTTCCAGAGGGATTTTATTTCCTGCCGGATTCCTGTTTTGTTTGGGTTTTTGGAAGCTCCTTATTCTGGGTGATGACCAGAAAATCCAC
>JANWKA010000043.1 GCA_025451655.1 Chitinophagaceae bacterium
ACCCTGCAAAAACTCATTCATCTGTTATGGAAAAAGATTGGGTTACCGTATTCAGCACCGGGGAAACCTTCGAAGCGGAATTGGTGAAAGGTATGCTGATGGATAACGGGATCAATGCCGTGGTCCTCAATGGAAGAGATTCTGAATTCGGCACTTTCGGAGAGGCCGCGGTTTACGTCCATGTCAGCCAGGCCCCGGAGGCCCAAAAGCTGATCGCCACCAGATGAATACCTTCATCACGAGGACCCTTACCGCCGCTGTATTTGCCGCAGTGATGCTGGGGGGTATCCTCTATTCCCCTTTCAGTTTCTTCCTGCTCTTCCTTTTTATCGGATCCCTGGCTCTTTGGGAGTTCACCGGAATGACCGGAACCCTGGACATAGGCCAGGGGCGCAACCGGATGGCAAGCCGGCTGCTCATCCTTTCCTCCGGGATCGGGATCATCACCTGTTTTGGCGGTGCCTGGTTCCGGTGGGGGAATCTGCCATTTTCCATTATCGGAAGATGGATCCTTTGCTGTTCGGTCACCCTTTTCCTGTTAACCGAGCTGGCCCTGGGGAAACAGGGTAAAACCGTACGAATCCTCCTTTCCGGATTTGGCCTGGTCTATATCTCCGCATCCATCGGCCTCCTGGTGGACCTCAGACTGGAAAAACCTTACCATGGGTTTCCCCTGATCCCCCTGGGCCTCATCCTGTTGATCTGGATCAATGATACCATGGCCTATATCGTAGGGTCGATTGCAGGCAAGACTCCATTTTTCCCTTCCGTTTCTCCGAAAAAAACCTGGGAGGGAACATTGGGAGGGGCCCTGCTGACCATGACAGGTGCCGCATTATTCGGGTGGCTGGGAAAATATTACACGGTATGGGACTGGGTGGTCCTGGGAGGGTTGGTGGCTGTCCTGGGGACCATGGGGGACCTGTTTGAATCCCGGCTCAAGCGGATCGCAGGATGGAAGGATTCCGGGAGCCTCATGCCTGGTCACGGCGGCCTCCTGGACCGGTTCGACTCCCTGCTGTTTGTCATTCCGTTCGCATGGCTCTATGTGTTTTTTTTTATGTAAACGGGATAAAATCGTACTTTGAATTCTCCCAAAATCTGTTCATCCCCAGGGTCCTTTTAATCCTCACGAAAAATTCCGGATTATGGAAAGAAGGCGTTTTCTGAAGAACACTGCAATCACCGGCATCGGTATGAAGCTCGCCCCTGGCCTCGCTTTTTCACATCATCCTTCCCCTGCAGACCAGGTAAGGGTGGCCGTGATCGGAACCAACGGCAGGGGCCTTTCCCATATCACCGCCTATGCGAACATCCCCGGGGTAGAGATCGCCTACATCTGCGATGTGGAAGAACATGCGCTCGCCAAGGGCCTGAAACTGGCTACGAAACTTACCGGGAAAACTCCCCCGTCCCGCAAGGATTTCAGGACTATCCTGGATGACCGGAGCCTCGATGCAGTATCCATTGCCACCCCGGATCATTGGCATACCCCGGCCGCCATCCTGGCTATGGCAGCCGGGAAAAAGGTATACGTGGAAAAGCCCTGCAGCCATAATCCCGGAGAAGGGGAAATATTGCAAAAGGCTATCCTGCACTACGGCGCGATGGTACAAATGGGCAACCAGCGGAGGTCCTGGCCCAATATCAATGAGGCCATGAAATCTATCCAGGGGGGAATTATCGGGAATGCCTATTTCGCCCGGGGCTGGTATACCAATAACCGAAAATCAATCGGTAAGGGCCAGGTGATTCCTGTTCCTCCGAACCTGGACTGGGATCTCTGGCAGGGGCCGGCGCCCAGAAGGGATTACCGGGATAACCTGGTCCATTATAACTGGCACTGGTTCTGGAACTGGGGCACCGGGGAATCCTGCAATAACGGAACCCATGAGATCGACTGCATGCGCTGGGCGCTGGGGGTGAACTACCCCTCCAAAGTGGTTTCAGGAGGAGGCCGGTTCGCTTTCCATGATGACTGGCAGACCACCGATACCCAAACCCTCTGTTTCGAATTCCCGGAAAACAAGGCCATCAGCTGGGAAGGCAGAAGCTGCAATAATTACCCGGTGGAGGGGAGCGGGAGGGGATTCATCATCTTCGGAGACAAGGGGACCATGGTCAACCTGGGAGACGATGATTACAGGTTCTTCGATGCTGAAAACCATCTCGTCAGCCAGAGCAAAGCAGCCCCCAAAGCCGATACCATCAACCCCCTGGGACCGGGCGCTGAGCTGGACTACTACCATTTCCATAATTTCATCCAGGCTGTGCGGGGAAAGGAACCCCTGAACTCCCCCATTTCGGAAGGTCAGAAAAGCGTGCTGCTTTGCCAGCTGGGAAATGTCGCCCAGCGGACCGGGACCGCCCTGCACTGCGATCCGGATAATGGAGGCAGGATCATGGATAATCCGCCTGCAATGGAACTTTGGGACCGCCAGTATGAACCCGGATGGGCTCCGCAGCCCTAGGAGCGGGAATCAAAGCACCTTGATCTTGATGCTCCTGAAGGAGACTTCGGTGCCATGGTCCTGGAGCAGGATATGACCCTCCTTCCAGCGCCCGAAATTCTTCCAGACCTTGTATTTGCTGATGGCAACCAGTTCCAGGAATTCCCGGGAACCCTTTTCGTACTGCAGCATCTTGTACCCGTTCAGCCAGTGTTCCGTGTGGTTGTCGGGGTACACGATGATCCTTCCCCGGTTCCAGGCTCCGATCGGCCGGAAGGCTTCGGGAATATCTTTTCTCGGGATCAGGTCATAGAGGGAAGAAAGGGTCCTGTCTCCATTCCTTCCCAGCTTGGCATCAGGATGGTGGGCATCATCCAGGATCTGGTATTCCAGTCCGATCCCTGATTTCCCTCCCGGATTATAAGATTCCTTCACGTCATATTTGACCCCGCTGTTGGCCATTTCCGTGTATTTGAATTCAAACTGGAGGTCAAATGCCTGGAATTCCCGGTCTGTGACCAGATCCCCTCCGGAGCCTTCCTCGTGGCCATTGGAAGCATGGATCGTAAGGACTCCGTCATGGATCTCCCATCCTTCGGTTGGGAAAGCGGTCCGGAAAATTCCCCTCCATCCGGTCGTGGTTTTGCCATCCCATAACAATTGCCATCCGTTTTTCTGCTCCTGGGGTGAGAGGGAATTGGGAATATGGTTGACCACGAAGATTTGGTCCAGAGGCCTGGCCTGCAGCCTTGCGGTGCAAACCCGGATCCTGCGAAAACGGATTTTCCCCGGGGTATCTTCCCGGGAAGGGGCAATATAGAGGCTGATAAATCCCTCGGACCGGCTGCTGTCCTCCAGGTTGGACGCGGGAATGCCGTTGATCCAGGTCCGGATCGTACTTCCGATGCATTCCACATCAAGATGGTTCCACGCTCCGGGGTGAAAGGCTTTCCGTGCCGGGGGATCCAGGGTCAGGGGATAAAGCCATTCCCCCGCCGTACTTTCCCGGATGGCCCCGGTCCAGCCTCCCTGGGCCGGATCGATGGCCACCTGGTATCCGGCCGGATCCCCTGATTGGTCTTCACTGCGGACCAGGATTCCCGCCCGAATGGAGCTGTCGGCCATAAAATCCATTTCCAGCATGAAATCCCGGTAAGGTTGGTCGGTGACCAGCTGGCCGCCCCCGTTGGAGGAAGCCCCTGCAATTAACGACCCGCTCTCCGGGGAAAACTGGTTCCGGACTCCGGTTTCATGCCAGCCATGAAGGTCTTTTCCGTCAAAAATGGAGATCCAATCCTTCAGGGAGGTCCTGGACTGCGCCGTGCAATGGTAGGCCACCGGGAAAATCAACAGGATCAGGAGCCCGGCGATCGGAGCGAAACGGAGAAACATGGTTCTGATTTTGGGATCAGGAAATTACCTATAAATTTTCAAAAATGAGGGCATGGGCCCGGAATGGAGTTGGAAGGCTAATTTGTACCTTTGAATTTTCGCAAAAATTCCGGCATGACCATTCATAAGGAAGGATATCCCACCCTGGCGGCATCCTTTGTAGTCCTGGGAATCCTGGACGGGTTGTTGTTCTTTTTTCTGAAAGTTACCCATCCTTCCTTTTGCTGGCTGATGCTGATCCTCACTGCTGCTGTTTGGATCTTCCTGGTGTCCTTTTTCCGGGTCCCCTCCAGGAACCTGGTGCTGGACGAGGATCTCATCTTCGCTCCTGCGGATGGAAGGGTGGTGGTTATCGAGGAAACCCGGGAAGGGGAATACTTCGGCGATAACCGGATCCAGGTTTCCATTTTCATGAGTCCAGCCAACGTCCACCTGAACCGGAGCCCGATTGGAGGAACCGTGAAGCTCTCCAAATACCATCCCGGGAGGTACCTGGTAGCATGGCATCCCAAATCCTCACTGGAAAACGAGCACCACACCACCGTTATCGCCGGCAGGAAGGTGGAATTGCTGGTGCGCCAGATCGCGGGAGCGATGGCCCGCCGTATCGTGAATTACCTGGAGGAAGGTGACCAGGTGGTCCAGAACCAGGAAATGGGCTTTATCAAATTTGGTTCCCGGGTAGACTTGTTTTTCCCTGTTAATGCACCAATCCTGGTCGGGATGGACCAGCTGGTGCTTGGAGGAGTAACTCCAATTGCCCGAATTCCCTGAGAAAGTCCGTTCAGGAGCGCTGATGCCGGGCTCCAATGGCTGGCACCCCTGTGGAAGGGAACCTTCCAGCCAGTCCCTAAAATAATTTTTTAAGATCCGCCAGACCATTGATGGTGTAGGTGGGAGGACGGCCGGTAACCGGGACCCCGGGATTAAAATAGACCTGGTCCATACCAGCATCCATCGCCCCCAGGATATCCACCTCAAAATGGTCCCCAATCATGACCGTTTCCGCAGCTGGAACCCGGACCTGCCGGAGCGCGAAATCGAAAATTCCCCGTTCCGGTTTCAGAAAGCCGGCCTTTTCCGAAGTGATCACATGCGTGAAATATCCTTTTATCCCTGAATGATGCAATTTCCTTTCCTGGGTCTCCATGAAGCCGTTGGTGATCAGGTGCAGGGGATACCCGTTTTCCCTGAGGTAATCCAGAACCTCAATGGCATGATCGAACAGGTGCTTTTTCCGGGGGAGCAGGTCCAGGAACCGGCCACTCATGGTCCGGGAAAGGGGTTCATCGGCGATCTGAAAATCCAGCAGGGTGACATACATCCTTTTCCAGCGGAGCAGGTCCCGGGAGATATATCCCTTGCGGAACCGCTCCCAGTAAATTTCGTTGTGATAACTGTAGCGGTTATGAAAGTCTTCAAAGGCGGGGATCCCTTTTTCTTCCAGGCGAAACTCCCCGTAAAGATCGACAAGGGTTTCCCTGGAGTTGGTTTCAAAATCCCAGAGGGTATGGTCCAGGTCAAAGAAAATATGACTGTATCGC
>JANWKA010000044.1 GCA_025451655.1 Chitinophagaceae bacterium
CAGGTCTTGAGGCAGCACGCCTGGCCATTGCCGAAAGGGTCGCCTGGCTGGCGGCCCACGAACCCGCGAGGCTGGGCCAGATCCTTTACAGGCTGGATGTTGACGAAAGAAAAACGAAAAACCTGGGGCCCGAAAGGCCAGACCTGGAACTGGCGGACCTGATCATCCACAGGCAGATGGAAAAAGCGGCATCCCGCGCCAGGTTCAGGGAAAGAAAGGAAGAGGACTCCCGGGGGGAGGATCGCTGGTAGGTATTATTTCTCGTTCACGTCGAAAAAAGTTCCGAATACCCGGTCCCAGAAAGAGGAACTCACTCCAAATCCCTTGTCATCACTTTTGTAGTGGTGGAGGTGGTGGTTGCGCCAGAGGGGCTTGAGCAGGCGGATGGGAGGGTTCCAGGCATGGATCGCGAAATGCATGCTCCCATAGATCAGGTAACCCAGCAGGAAACCCGGGAAAAAGGGAAATGCAGCCTTCCCCAGGATCAGGTAGAACAGGGAAAAGAGAATGGAAGCCAGGATCAGGCTCGGAACCGGAGGCATGAACAGCCTTTCCTTGTCCCTCGGGAATTCATGATGGTTGCCATGCATGACATAAATGATCCGCTGCACCCGAGGTTTTCCGCTGACCAGATGGAAAATATAACGGTGCATGATGTATTCGAAAAATGACCAGAAAAACACCGCTCCGAGGAAAAGGAGCAGGATCTTTCCGCCACCCAACCCCAGGGTATGGGAACTATAGTAAAGCATGAGCACAATGACCGGCAGGTAGATCCCCCAGATCACCAGGGGGTGGGTCTTGGTCAATATTTCCAGGTACTGGCTTTCAAACAGACGGGCCTGCCCCTTATTTTTGATCTTTTCGAATTTCATGGCCCCGATCTTTGCCCAAATTTAACTAAAAATTCCTGACCAGGACTTCCAGGAACCCCGGGGCCTCCCTGGAGTTCATCTCCGGGCGAACCCCGGGCCACCCCTTCAATTCCCTGTAAACCAATTCAGTGGGAAGCAGGATCGCTCCGGTTGCCGGGGTTTTCACTACTTTTGGGCCCATGAAATTCTTTTCTTACCTCAAGGAAGGCCTGGACCAGCTCGCGATCCTGGTCAACGACAAATTGTATGACACCGATGCGGTCCACCCGGAGCTCCCCGGCAATATGGAATTGTTCCTGGGCGTATGGGATGAGGCGGTCGAACTGGCCCGGGACGCAGAAGATTCCATATTGACCTCCAAACTTCCCCTGTTCCGGGGAATCGGGCTGGACCAGGTCCAGATCCTGGCGCCGGTGCCCAGGCCTGCCTCCTGCAGGGATGCCTACGCCTTCCGCCAGCATGTGGAAGCAGCCCGGAAGGGAAGAAAACTCCCCATGATTCCGGAATTCGACCAGTTTCCGGTCTTTTATTTCACCAACCACCATGGGATCCAGGGCCCCGGGGACATCCTTTGCATGCCGGACCATCTCAAAAAGCTGGATTTCGAGCTGGAGGTGGCCGTGGTCATCGGCAGGCAGGGCCGGAATATCCCGGCTGCGGAAGCAGACGGGTATATCGCCGGCTATATGATCATGAACGACCTGAGCGCCAGGCTGCTCCAGGGAGAAGAGATGAAATTCAACCTGGGTCCGGCGAAGGGTAAGGATTTCTGCACGGCCATCGGTCCCATGCTGGTTACCCCGGATGAGCTGGAGCCCTGGCTGGTCCCGGCTCCCCCGGGCCATACCGGCAATTGCCATAACCTGCGGATGAGCTGTACCGTGAATGGGAAGGCCGTGAGCCAGGGCAACCTGGCAGACATGAACTGGACCTTTGCGGAGATTATCGAACGCTGTTCCTATGGCACGGACCTGTTACCCGGGGATGTCATCGGGAGCGGAACCGTGGGAACCGGCTGCTTCCTGGAACTGAACGGCACGGCCAGGCTGGAACATCCGGACCTGGAGGAGCAATGGCTCCAAAACGGGGATGAGATTGAGATGGAGGTGGAAGGACTGGGGGTCCTTTGGAACCGGATTCAGGCTGAGGAAACAGATTATTCCATTCTTGCCCTGAAAAAATCCTGATTCCCCGGGGGATCAATTCCCTCCGAACATCAGTTTGAAATAAAAGGAAGGCTTCTTCAGCCGGTCCCGCATGTCCAGGTCCTCGAACATGCAGGAGATCGTTTCCCCCAGGGTCCGGTTCGCGGCAGCCTTGTTCACCACGAGGTTGATCAGCCCCGGGAAATGCCCTCCCAGTCGCTGCATTTTATAACTGAGGTTCAGCTCCGCCCAAAGCCGGCCGTAGAATAACCGGTCATAGGAGGCGAGTGCCGCGGAGCCCAGATCGTTCCGTCCCAGGCAGGATACAGCCGTTTCGGCGGCTGCCATGGCGCTGGCCATGGCATTGCCGATCCCTTCGCCCGTGAAAGGATCAATCAGGGAACCCGCATCCCCGATGAGCATATAACCTTCTCCCGATATTTTTCTTTTCCTCGAACCCAGGGGCAGCCCGTAGCCCCGGATATCTCCCTCCAGGCTGGCCCCCTTAAAACGTTCCTTCAGGGAGGGGAGGGTCCCGATCATTTCCAGCATCTTGTTTTTGAGGTGCACCTTCCTGGAGCTCACCTGGTCGCTTCTCATGCCCACTCCTACATTCGCCATATGATCGGAAAGCGGGAAGATCCAGAAATATCCCGGCAGAAATTCCTTCAGGAAATGGAGTTCGATGAAATTTTCCCGGTCCATCCCGGAAACATTGCGGTAGTAGGCGCGAAGGCCGGCCACATAATGTTTGTCTTCCTGGAGGATGCTGCCATGATGGCGGGCGAACCGGGAATGGGCCCCGTCCGCGATGATGAGCAGGCGGGTGGTTATGGTCCTGGTCCCGTCAGCGGATTCCAGGATCCAATGATCATCCCGCCGGGAATATTTGGTGATCTCGGTTCCTTCCAGGAGCTGGATCCCGGGGTATTTCCGGGTTTGTTTGACCAGGAAATGGTCGAAATCCATCCTGCGGCACAGGAACCCCGCGGGACCATCCAGCTGCCGGGTGGAACTGCGGAAGGGGACCCGGAGGGCCTTCAGGTTGGGAGCCACAAAAACCACCCCGGAACTGCCGATCTGGGTCGGTTCTCGGGCGAGGTCCTCCAGGATCGAAGGATCCAGCTTTTTGAGCAGCTGAACCACTTTGCCGCTCAGGGCATCCCCGCATATTTTGTCCCTGGGAAACCGGGCCTTTTCCACCAGCAGGCAATCGACCCCCGCTTTGGCGAGGAAAAGGGCCGCTGTGGCGCCACCCGGGCCGGCGCCCACAATGCAAACATCCGGGGAATATGTTTCAGGCAAGGGGCAATTTTAAATCCGGCACGAAACTTTCCGGAGAGTTGCAAATATAGCGGATTATGGCTACGGGGACCAGCTGCCTGATGGCAGCCGGCCCCCTTCCCGTGAAATGGAATAAATTCGCCGGGGGTCCTGAATGGGTTCCCCGATGCCCTTTAATCTCCATGCCCATGCTGCGCAATCCGGTTGTTTTCAGATGGTTGCTCGCCGGGCTCCTGCTCAGCGGTTTCGGATTCCGGTCTGCGACCGTTTATGGCCAGAGCACCACGGCGACTTCGGCCCACAAATCCCTGACCGCCAGGATCCGGGAAGGAATCTGGCACAAACGGATCGCCATTTACGATACTTCCGCTTCCCTGGTGATCAACCGGATCGAGGATATCAATTCCACCATGAATGACATGAACGAAGTGGTGGCCAGCGGATTCGATACCGGGGAGATCTTCAAATCGCTTCCGGGTGTGGAACGGACAGTCCGGATGATCGGCTATAATATCAACAACCGCAGCGGAAGCATGAACCTCAGGAGCCTGGCCCTGGTGGACAATATTCTGGATCAGGATGTCCAGGAGCTGAAGAATTGGCAGAGCTCCCTTTTCGAATACAGCACGGAGCTGGTCAGCTTCACGGTCCAGATCCGGTCCATGACCCATGATTCCACCCTGAGAAACCTGCCTACGGATTCTTCCCTGCAGTATCTCTATGAGCAGCAGCTGGGACAGCTTAAAAAGAAATGGAAGACCGAGGACAGCCTGGTGCGCAAATCCCTGGTCCGTATCAATGCGATGCAGGGCGAGGTGGCCGATAATTACCTGGAGGGGGTAGCCCTTCAAAGCCGGATCGATGCCCTCATTCGCAATTTCTGGACGAAGGCCTCCGGGAAGGAATATCCCTATCTCTGGGAGGGTGGCTGGGTCACCTCCACTGCAAAGGGTTTCAGGGAAGTCATGGATCATACCGGAAAAATCAGCGGGAAGATCCTGTCCTATTACATCCGGACGGACTGGGACCTGCGATGCCTGAATATCCTCATCCTGCTCCTGTTTTTTTTCTGGACCTTTTTCAACCTGGCCCGGATCCGCAACCGGAAAGAAGATCCCCTGGATTTGAACAAGCGGCTGAATTATGTCCGGGGAATCCCCCTGGTGGCATCCCTGGTCATCATGCTCACCCTCATGCCCCTGATCAACATGCACCCTCCCGCCATCTACCAGACCCTGACGGAACTGGCGCTGGCTGCCTGCCTTACCGTGCTGCTGGCCCGCCGCTGGTCCCACCGGCTTTTTTTGTGCTGGATCATCCTGGCCGGATTATTCGAGGTGCATAGTTTTGGCAACCTGCTGATTTCCTCCCAGTTCATGCCGAGGATCTGGCTGCTCGTCATGGATCTGGTGAGCACCATCTTCGGCTTTTTCCTCCTGCGCCAGATCCGCAGGGAATCATCCATCCTCGAAGGGTATGTCCCTTTCCTGTCCATATTGTATATCATTTTGAACCTGCTTGCCCTGGGCTTCAATATTTTCGGAAGAGTAACCCTGGCGGAACTGCTCAGCACCACAGCGGTGGCCAGCTTCTTTCTGGGCATTTCGCTGATGGTGTTCATCCGGATCCTCCTGGAGGGCATTTTCCTGCAACTGGAAGCGGATAAGAAAACCACCCGGTTTACGGCTTACCTGGATTATGAAAAAGTCGAACGGAAGCTGAAAAAGACCCTCACTCTTTTTGCCGGGATATTCTGGCTGGTCAATCTATCCGAAAACCTCAATGTTTATAATAATCTTCAGGATGTGGTGACCGCATTCCTGGGAGCGGAACGCCAGGTGGGAAGCACCACCTTTACGTTTGGAAGCGTGGTGGTATTCTTCCTCGTGATCTGGCTGGCCCATATCCTCCAGAAATATATCGGGTACTTTTTCGGGGATACCAGGGACCTGGGTTTGCCGGAGAAAAAAAGCGGCCTGAGCACTTCCATCCTCCTCATCCGTTTGGTGATCATTGTGGCGGGTTTCCTGCTCGGGGTAGCGGCATCCGGATTGCCGGTAGACAAAATCACGGTGGTCATCGGTGCCCTGGGGGTGGGCATCGGCCTGGGTCTTCAGGGAGTGGTTAACCAGCTGGTGTCCGGGATTATTCTTGCCATCGAAAAACCCATCCGGATTGGTGATTCGGTGGATATCGGAAACAAATCCGGCCGGGTTAAGGAGATCGGGATCCGTTCCACCCGGCTGATCACCCCGGACGGAGCGGAAATCATCGTACCAAACGCCGATCTCCTTTCCCAGAACCTGGTGAACTGGACAGCGAACAATAACCATATCCGCATTGAGATCCTGCTTAAAATGGAAAACGGATCCGACCTGGACAAGGCATCCTCCATCATTCACGGGATCCTGGATAAAAACCCGGATGTGATGAAAAAACCGGAACCCCTGCTCCTGTTTCCCAATTTCGATCAGACCGGCATCGGGATCCAGATCCTGGTTTGGGCTTTCGATATCAACAAAACCCACCAGCTCAAAAGCGATCTCCTGCGCGAGATCTCCAGGGAATGCGGATCGCAGGGGATCAAACTGATCTAGAACCACTGGCTTCCGGTTCGGGATCCCTGGCCCCGGATTGGAGATAAACCTCCCTCGCCAGCTGCCGGATTCTCCGGACCCGGCTGGAGAGCACCAGGGCCTCCTCAACCGTGATCCGGTATTCTTCACGATACCGGGCATGGGTATAGGCTTTCTGCAGTTTTAGGAACCACTGGATCTCCTCCGGGCTGTCCCGGGGGAAAACCCCCCATAGGGATTCCGTGAACTGGAGCGTGAACCGCAACAGGCGGTCCAGGTTATGGGTATTGATCCGGTATCCGGTCAGGGCCTGGATCAGGCCGATGCAGATGGCTTCGACGGCCTGGTGTAACAGGAATACAGCGAGGCGGTATTCCGCTGCCTCGAGGTAAAACAGGGACCCCCGCAGGAAACCTTCCGAAGCCCTGCTCCAGCGTTCCCAGCTTTCAGGGGATTTTTCCCAGGGGCTGCAGGATGCTTCCGCCAGGCAGGGATCGGGAATCTCATCCTGCCCCCCATGCAGGTGAATTCCCCTTTGCAGGACGGTCCAGAAAAACCGGTCCCCTTCCTGGGCCCGGATCCTCGCCAAACGGAGGGGATGGACCAGGGCCATCAGCCTGCAAAAGGAGCGGCAGCGGCTTTCCAGGAGGTCCTGGACCTCATGGGTGGGCCGCTTTTCCGTTTCACCGGTGAGGACCAGGACATAAAAAAAATATTCCCGGGATTCCTGATGGCCCGCAACCCAGCAATTGTCCCAATCCAGGCCCCTGGTCCGGGCCCCGAAGCAGATGATACGGGATGCCGGCACGCTGCTGGTAATGATCCGGGAAGCCTGCTCCAGCTGCTCCAGTTGCCGGGCATTGAGGTAATAACCCCCAGGTTCCCTGAGCTGGTCGCTATCTCCTTGAAGCTCCCGGGGGGATAACCCAAGCAGCAATGCTTCAAGGGCCTTACAGAAGGCGAACGCCTCTGACCGTTTTCTCCAGTCCTCATACAGGTTGTCCCGGCTGCAGGCGATGACTTCCATCCATCCGGAAAGAATTTCCAGGATATCCTCCTGGTGAAAGGCTTCAAAAAAGGGGGGAAGCAGGGACCCGGAATCTCCCGGGGTCTCCAGGGAAGCGGAATGCCTTTCCTTAAACAGGGAAACATCAGACATGGGGAAAGATTGAGGTGAGCAGGATCAGGAAAAAATAATTACTTTTGTAGAGTATCCGGTAAAAATAGAGATAAAAATCAGAATAATGAAATTCATTTAGATTATTTTCTCCATGAATTCTGTTGAGCGAATTTTAGCGTTTTTGACCCAAAAAGGAATCAATAAACGGCAATTTTATGCCAAAACAGGGATTTCAAACGGGTACCTGGATAAGGTAAAAGACCTGGGAGCTGCCAAGCTGGAGCAAATCATCTCCGCCTATCCGGAAATCTCCCTGGAGTGGCTGGCCACCGGATCGGGGACCATGTTTCCGCCCTATCCCTCCCCGGAAATGGCATCATCAGTCCGGGAGGAGAGCCCGGCATATTCCAGTCTCAGGACGCTGATGGAAGAAAAGGACCGGCTCATTCAGGCCAAGGACCAAATCATCAGCGCCCAGGAAAAGACCATTGAAGCCCTGCAAAGAGCTTTGGAACTGTTGGGGCCAGCACATCAGCCCCCACCCAGTTAGGCCCTGCCGGAAAGTGGAAATCCTTCAAGCATGCTTTTTTTTGGGAAGGGTGGTTCGCTTCCCGGTCTTTTTATGCCTAATTTTCCCCGGAATCCTTCCTTTTCACCCATATTCATTCTATGCGAACTGCCCTCTGCCTCGCTGTTCTCGGGACCCTGGCCACCATCCCGGCTCCATCACAGACTCCCGCATCCGGTCTCTATATGCCCAGGAATGTCCGGATTGCCGTAGCAAAAGGAACCCGGTCCCTCGACGGCTTTCCCGGAAAAAACTACTGGCAGAATTTCGGCCGTTATGACATTACGGTCACCGCCCTTCCACCCGATCGCAGGATCAGTGGATCGGAACGGATCATCTATTTCAACCGGAGCCCGGATACCCTGCGCAGCCTGGTGTTCAAGCTGATCCAGAACATCCATATCGCTGGCGCAATCCGTTTCGGGGACCAGGATTCCACCTATTTCACCTCCGGGGTTCATATCGACAGTTTCCTGGTCAACGGTACAGCCCGGTCCTGGAGGACCAACCGAGGCCATTATACCTGGCAGGAACAGCAGCTCAGCGCCCCCATGCTGCCCGGCGATTCGGTGCAGCTGGATATCGTCTGGCATTACGAGATCTCCCTCAAAAGCGGGAGGGAGGGGATGATCGATTCCACAAGCTATTACCTGGCTTATTTTTATCCCAGGGTTGCGGTTTATGATGACTATTATGGCTGGGACCGGCTCAATTTCACCGATGCCCAGGAATTCTATAACGACTTCAACGATTATGACCTGAAGGTTCGGGTGCCCGCCAACTTTTTCGTCTGGGCGACGGGAGATCTGGTCAATGCTTCCGAATTGCTCCGGCCGGATTACCTGCGACGGTATGAGAACTCCCTGACCTCCGATGAGGTGATCCATATTGCCGGTCCCGCTGACCTGGAATCCAGGCAGGTGACCCTGCCTGGTCCCGTGAACACCTGGCATTTTGTGGCAAAGGACATCACCGACATGGCCCTGGGCCTTAGCGATCATTATGACTGGGATGCATCCAGCGTGGTAGTCGACGATGCCTCGGGGAGAAGGGCCAGCGTCCAGTCCGGATACCTGGAAAGCGCCCTGGATTTTCACGACGAGGTGGCCATCGGCCGCTATACCCTGGCCTGGCTTTCGCATAACTGGCCCGGGGTGCCCTATCCCTTTTCCAAGAGTTCTGTTTTCCAGGGTTTCGCGGACATGGAATATCCGATGATGGTCAATGACGCCAGCACGAAGAACCTTTATTTTTCCAGGCTGGTGGAAAACCATGAGATCGCGCACAGCTATTTCCCCTTCTATATGGGGATCAACGAGACCCGGTATCCTTTCATGGATGAGGGATGGGCCACCACCCTGGAGTTGCTGATCGGCCGTTCGGAATCCACCCGGGACTCCGCAGATATGTTTTACAGAAACTTCCGGGTGAACCGCTGGGCCAGGGACCCTTCTGCCGAGGAGGATCTACCCATCATCACCCCCGGCAGCTCCATGGTCGGCACGGGGTACGGGATCAATGCCTATGGCAAACCTTCCATGGCCTATCTTTCCCTGAAGGACATGCTGGGGGATGAGCTGTTCAAAAAGGCCCTGCATGCCTATATGGACCGCTGGCATGGAAAACATCCCATCCCCTGGGATTTCTTCAATTCCATGTCCAACGCTTCAGGCATGGACCTGAACTGGTTCTGGACGGATTGGTTCTTCAGCGACAATTATACGGACCTGGCTGTCGGGGAGCCGAAGTTATCGGGAGGTTCCTGGGAGGTTCCGGTGGATAATATCGGGGGCTTCGCGGTACCTTTCGACCTGATTACCCGGTACCCGGATGGAAAATCCGACTCCACCCATTATACCGCTGCGATCTGGGAAAAAAGTCTCCATCATGCCACCCTGAATCTCCGGACGGCCCGCAAACCGCAATCCGTTTCCCTGGACATGGGCATATTCGTGGATGCCGACATGAGCAATAATGTCTGGCCCCGGCCCTAAAAGGGGGAAAAACGGAGTCAGAGGGTCCCTGCGCTGGCATCCAGGAGGATATAGGCTTCGGCCTCCCCACCGCCCAGTTCCCTGCCCCGGAATTGCTGCATGAGCTGGTGGTGCTGGTGGTAGATTTCGTCCGGATTCTGGCTGACATGCTGGTACAGGGCCAATTTCTTCTGGTCAGCCACTCCCGTGATATTGATATAATGGGTGGGCCTGAACTGCATGGTCTGGTACCCCGCGTTCACCTCGAAGAAAGCCAGCCTGAATTTCCGTTTTAACCTGAGCCAGCTCTGGAAACTGAGCATGCCGGCCACCTGGTGGTCCGGGTGGCTGTCCACCGCCCAATGGGTGATTACCAGGTCCGGATCAAGGCCTTCCAGGGTGCCGGCCATTTTGTCGATCTGCGGGCGGTCCATCACTGTGCTTCCATCGATTTGTCCGAAGAAAACGGGGGTCGCCTTCAGAATTTTGCAGGCTTTCTCCGCCTCCAGGGTCCGGATGGCCGCGGCTTCATCATGGGATTTTCCGGGAATTCCGGCTTCACCCCGGGTCAGGTAAACGATGGTAACCTGATGTCCTGCATTGGCATATTGGGCGAGCACCCCGCCGCACCCGGATTCGGGGTCGTCCGGGTGGGCTCCCACGCAAACCACTTTCAGTTTTCCGGCTTCCTGTTTTCCTCCAGATACGGACCCGGTGACCAGTGAAAGCCCCGGAGTGAGTGCGGCCATGCCCAGGAGGGAGCTCCTGAGGAAATCCCTTCGGGGTTTTCCGGAAGGGTCGGCATTCATTTCCATGGTGTTCATTTTTGATTTTGAGCTGCGTATGGATCAAAGGATGGCCTGGCCCTTCCGCTGGTTCACCGGGATCAGGCGGGGACTGATCAGGTGGATGGCCATCAGGGCGAAAAGGTAAATAAAACCGGCCACCAGGAAAGCGTAAAAATATCCCTGCCTGCCCTGGTGATCGAGCACATGACCCAGGGCATAGGTCGCCACGATGCTCAGGGTGGCGCTGAGTGAACCCCCGATCCCGATCACGGATGCAGTGGCCTTTCTCGGAAAAAGGTCGGAAGTGAGGGTGTAGGCATTCGCTGACCAGGCCTGGTGCCCTCCCGCGGCCAATCCGATCAGGACCACGGCCACCCATTCGTTGGAGGTCCGGGTGGCAAAAACCACCGGGAGAATGGCGATGGAACAAAGCAGCATGGTCAGTTTCCGGGACCGGTTTACAGTCCATCCCTTCCTGATGAAAAAAGAAGAAAGCCATCCTCCCGCCACACTGCCCCCGTCCGCGATGACGTAGATGATGATCAGGGGCAGGGCAAGCCCTTTCAGTTCCAGGTGAAACCGGGCATGGAGAAAAAAACTGCTCCAGAACAGGTAGAACCACCAGACGATATCGGGGACCTTGGCGGCGACCACCGCCCAGGTCTCCCGGATTCCAAACAACCGGGACCA
>JANWKA010000045.1 GCA_025451655.1 Chitinophagaceae bacterium
AGCCTGGTGGAATCTGACCCCTGGATCAGCGAAGCCCGGGTTTACCTGGATAATGGCAACCAATTGCATATCCGCGCTACGCAGCGAATTGCCCTGGCCCGGGTCTTTTCGATTTCGGGGGAAAGCTTTTTCCTGGATTCTGAGGGAAACCGGATGCCGCTACCTCCTGGGGCCCGTCCCCTTCTCCCTGTGTTCACCAGCTTTCCATCCGGGCAAAATTTAGTTTCCGACAGTGGCCTGCTTGCAGGATTGATTCAACTCGGGAAATTTCTGATCCGGGATTCCTTCTGGAACGCCCAAACCGACCAGGTCAATATCCTGGACGATAAAAGCTTTGAGTTGATCCCCAGGATCGGAGACCAGGTCATTCTGCTTGGAGACGGGTCCGACCTGGCCGTCAAGTTCAGGAAGCTGATGGCCTTTTACCGCCAGGTCCTCAACGTGGGGGGATGGGAAAAATACGATACGATCAACCTGTCCTATAAAAACGAGATCGTTGCTGTTCGTCGCCCGGCCCGAAAGGGCCTGGCTGCGGCAGTTCACCCAGCCCCTGTCCCGGTGGCAGCGATCGCAGGAAAACCGTTCCGGACAAAAGCCGGAACCAGGGAGCAGGATTTCCCGGCGGGGAAGATGAATGCCAAGGCAGCGCCAGAACCCAAAGCGATTTATACCGGACCGCAAACCCATCAACCATCCATAAACACAACTAAAAACAACTGACAGCCATGAACCCAATTGAAACCAACCCTTCCCCCGTCATTGTGGGCCTGGACATCGGGACCACAAAAATTGCCGCAATCGCGGGAAGGAAAAATGAATTCGGGAAGCTGGAAATCCTGGGCTTCGGCAGAGCCAATTCCTTCGGGGTCCAGCACGGCATGGTCCTGAACATCGACCAGACCATCAAGGCCATACGGACCGCACTGGAAAACTGCCGGGCCTCCCGTAAAGACCTCGAGATCGGCGAAGTCTACGTCGGGATCGCAGGGCACCATGTCAAAAGCCTCCAGACCCGGGGGGATATCGTCCGTAGCGACACCGAAGGGGAAATCGTCCAGAAGGAGATCGATCAGCTCGTGGCGGACCAGTACAAAACTTATATCCCGGCAGGCGATCAGATCATTGACGTGATCCCCCAGGAGTTCACCGTGGATAATTTCCAGAATATTCCCAATCCGATCGGCTATTCCGGGGTGAAGGTGGGAGCAAATTTCCACATCATTACGGGGGACAAAACCGCCATCCGAAACATCAACCGGAGCGTGGAGAAAGCGGGCCTGGTCACCAAAGACCTGGTCCTTCAGCCTCTGGCTTCAGCGGCTGCCGTAATGTGCGACCTGGACCTGGAAGCTGGGGTGGCCATTGTCGACATCGGGGGCGGTACCACCGACCTGGCGGTATTCTATGAGGGCATCCTCAAGCATACCGCGGTGATTCCGTTCGGTGGTGAAAATATCACCAATGATATAAAAAACGGGCTCGGGGTTCTGAAAACCCAGGCTGAGCAAATGAAGGTCCAGTTCGGATACGCGCTTGCCGACGAAGCCAAAAGCAACGCCTTTATCACCATTCCCGGGCTGAGGGGCCAGACTCCGAAGGAGATCTCCGTGAAGAACCTGGCCCACATCATCCAGGCCCGGATGCAGGAAATCCTGGATTTCGTGCTGTACCACCTCAAGCAGGTTGGCCTGGACAACAAGCTGCTCAACGGGGGAATCATCCTGACTGGCGGGGGATCCCAGCTCAAGCACCTGATTCAGCTTACGGAATACGTCACCGGGATCAGTGCCCGGATCGGATTTCCCAACGAGCACCTGGCCAGCGGACATATAGAAGAACTGGCCAAGCCCATGTATTCCACCTGTATCGGGCTCATCCTCAAGGGATATAACGATTACGAGAATTCCGTGAAAAGCTCCGGGCTGAGCGCCAATTCTGTGGGCTCATTGAGGGGATCCGGACCCGGGGAACTCGTGGAAGCCCTGGAGGAGGAAATGAAGGAAAGCCACGGTCCGGCTCCATCGAGACAGGCCCTGAAGAACAAATCCATGAAAGGTTTGCTGGATTCGCTGAAAACCGGCATCATCGATTTGTTCCGGGAGGAGGATGATCCCAAATTCGGATGATCTGAACTTTTACTACCCATGTATTCAATTCAGCACAAAACAAACCAGTCGTCATGATACATTTTGATCTGCCCAAGGAAAAATCCTCCATCATCAAAGTCATCGGGATTGGAGGAGGCGGAAGCAACGCGGTGAACTTCATGTTCAACCAGCATATTGAGGGCGTGGATTTTGTGATCTGCAACACAGATGCCCAGGCCCTCCACAACAGCCCGGTCCCCAATAAGGTCCAGCTGGGACCCCATCTCACCCAGGGCCTTGGGGCGGGAGCAAACCCCTCTATCGGCAAACAGGCTACTGAAGAGTCCTTCGAGGAGATCAAGAAGATCCTCGAAGTGAACACAAAAATGGCCTTTCTTACCGCGGGAATGGGAGGAGGCACCGGCACAGGAGGAGCACCGATCATCGCCAAAATCTGCAGGGAGCTTGGGATCCTTACCGTGGGAATTGTTACCATGCCCTTCACTTATGAAGGGAAAAAACGGATGCAACAAGCAGAAGAAGGGATCAATGCCCTGAACGCCTATGTGGATACCCTGCTGATCGTTTCTAACGACAAACTCCGCCACCAGTTCGGCAACCTTCCCTTCAAGGCCGCATTCGCCAAAGCTGACAACATACTGGCCACTGCGGCAAAATGCATTACCGATGTGATCAACCAGCATGGGCATATCAATGTCGATTTCGCGGATGTATGCACCTCAATGCGCAACGGCGGGGTGGCGATCCTCGGATCGGCAGTGGAAGAAGGGGAAAACCGGGCCCAGAAAGCCATTGAGCATGCCCTTGCCTCTCCCCTGCTCAATGATAACAATATCCGGGGAGCAAAATGGATCCTGCTGAACATCACTTCAAGTGAAGGGCAATTCGAGCATACCATAGATGAAATGGATGTCATCCAGGCTTATGTCCAAAGCCAGGCAGGGGAAGATTGTGATGTGATCCTTGGTGCAGGTTATGACAATAACCTGGACCAAAAACTAGGCGTTACCGTAATCGCGACCGGGTTTGACCAGAGTCCCTTCACCGCCTCGGTTAAAAAAGAGCAGCAGGCCCGAAAGGAAGAACCCAAAGTGACCATGCAACTTGCCTCAACGGATGGGGTCCCCGAAAAAGAATTGCCCGGTGCCGTGACGGTGGTGCCTCCTGATGAAATGAGTCCAAGGCTTTCGGAATCCCAGAGGATAAACCAGGAAAAGGCAGGAAAAGAAGCCCCACAGGAATCCAGGATCCGGGTCACCCTGCCCATGACCTTCAAGCTGGACGAAGAAAAATCCGAACCCCGGGAAGGCAAGGCCCAATCCGGAGGTTATCTGGTTCGGCCTGCCCATATCTACCTGGAACCGGATTCCCCCCAACCCCCCGTGGAACAACCCGGAGAAGACCTGGTGAACGATATGAAACTGGTGATCCGCAACACCGGGGACCAGGCCAAACCAGAGGGTTCAAGGGCCGCGCCCATCAGGCTCGAGGAAACCGATGAGCAGAAGATCAAGGCTGCCGAAAGGCTCTCCAAGCTCCGCAACCTCAGCTTCAATGTGAAGACCATGGAAACCAGCCCGGAGCTGGAAAACGTCCCGGCCTATATGCGGAAGAACATCAACCTGGATAACGACCCCAAATCCACAGATCCGGTTTTTTCAGCTTATAGCATTGGCGAACCCCGCTCCGGTGGGCCGGCTGAAATCACCTCGATCAACAGTTTCCTGGATGGGAAAAAGCCTGATTAGCTTTTAACAGTTCCTTTAGTTGTGTGAAGCCCCGGAATTCTTTCCGGGGCTTTTTTTGATAGCCTTTGCAAATTGCCTACTTTTATATTATCATGAAATTGATTGGTGGTCCCTTGTTAGCCTTTCTGCTCTTCGTTTCGGTAATCCCTGCATCTGCAAATGCAATGGATTGCTGCAAAAAGGAAATTTGCATCCAGAGAAAAAATTCAGGGCAATCCCCTGCCCATGGGTGCAATTATTTTCTGGCCTGCTTTTGCTGCGTGAGCCCCTATATCTGCCCTTCCAGGCCGACCCAAAACATGGGTGCCAGGGACTGGATTTATCATTCCCTGGGGAAAAAACCGGTTTTTCCTGGTTTTCCTGTTTCCAATTGGCATCCCCCCCAGCCCTCCTGATTTTTGCAATATTCAATTATTGAGCTCTTAAACCTGAAACCATGAAAAAAATGATTTCAGGCTTTATTGCAGCCATGCTCTTATCATGCGTCTTCGCTTATGCGGGTGGTATTAAAACCACCATCCACAAAAAGGAGATCAGGAAGGAAGCGACCTGCACGAAGGACCAGTGTCCTTCCCCAAAGGTTTGCCATAATCCTGCCCTTTGTCATGGTAAGGCCAATTGCGGATGCAATTAAAGCCTAAGGATAAAGGCCCCTCCACTGGAGGGGCCTTTTTTTGTACCCGTTCATTCGGTATTTTCCGGTATGGATTTTTCAGGGAACCTGATCCGATTCTATACCGGACTGAAAATCCCGCCGGGGATTCCGGAAGGGATTTCGATGATGAACCCCCTGGCGGATCAGGAAGTTCTGGATTCAGCCACGTCATTTTACCGGAAATTCTATCGCGGATCCAGCCAAAGAATCTTCCTTCTCGGGATCAACCCGGGAAGGCATGGGGCAGGAATCACGGGAGTTCCATTCACAGACCCCATCAGGCTGGAAAAGGCATGCGGAATCCCCAACAAGGGAGAAAAGAAACGGGAGTTGTCCTCGGTATTTATTTATGAACTGATCGATGCTTATGGAGGGCCAGAATTGTTTTACTCCAGATTTTATATCGGGGCCGTCTGCCCCCTGGGGCTTTTAAAGGATGGACGCAACCTGAATTATTATGACTGCCCGGATCTTCTGGCATGGCTCCTTCCCTGGTGCACCAGTGCCATCGAGGCCCAGCTGGGTTTCGGCTTGAGCCGCACAACCGGGATCTGTCTCGGGCAGGGAAAGAACCTGGAGATGCTCCAAAGGATCAATGAAAAGACCAGGCTTTTCCGGGAAATTACCGGTCTTCCCCATCCCAGGTTTATCATGCAATACCGCCTTAAAAAGAAACAGGAATTCATTCAAAGATACCTGGAGACCCTGGAATCGGCATTCCAGGGCATTCAATCCTGAACCTTAACCAATCCTTCCTCGGGCCTGTACCCGGGAATTCCGATAACTTGGCCTTTCCTGTATAAACATTGGTCAACATTATGCTAAATTTGACCACCTGTAAACAACCCAGTGAGTAACCAGAATCTGAAGAAAGTGACCCTTGCCGGCCTGGTGGTCGCTTTGGGAATAGTCTACGGGGATATTGGGACTTCTCCATTATACACCTACAGTGCGATCATCCGGGGAAAGATTATCAATGACCTGCTCATTGTGGGAAGCGCATCCTGCGTCATTTGGACCCTCACCCTTCAAACTACCGTTAAATATGTGATTCTGACCCTTCAGGCGGACAACAAGGGGGAAGGGGGAATCTTTTCGATATACGCACTGGTTCGACGCCATGCCAAATGGATGGTGATTTTTGCCATGATCGGCGGCGCCGCCCTCCTGGCTGACGGCCTCATCACTCCCCCCATTACGGTCACTTCAGCAATAGAAGGGTTGAACCTGACCCATGAAAATACCGTGAAGGTGGTATTAGGCATTATCACCCTTCTTTTCCTGATGCAACAGTTCGGAACCAAATCCATTGGAAGGTTGTTTGGTCCCATCATGTTCATCTGGTTTCTCATGATGGCCATCATCGGGGTTTCGAACCTGGGCAACGACTGGACCATCTTCAGGGCATTCAGCCCCCATTATGCCATTGAGCTGCTTTCAACCTATCCCAAGGGGTTTTTGATCCTGGGTTCGGTATTTCTTTGTACCACGGGTGCAGAGGCCCTTTATTCCGACCTCGGCCATTGTGGAAGGGGAAATATCCGGATTTCCTGGATTTATGTGAAGTCCTGCCTGATCTTGAGTTACCTGGGACAGGGGGCCTGGCTGCTCCGGCACAAAGGGGTAATCCTTTCGGACCGGATCAATCCCTTTTACGCCATGATGCCGGTCTGGTTCATCACCTTCGGGATCGTGATTGCAACCATCGCGGCCATTATTGCAAGCCAGGCCCTGATTTCGGGATCATTCACCCTGATCAGCGAAGCCATGCGCCTGAATCTTTGGCCCAAGCTGAAAATCAATTACCCCACCGAGGAACGGGGTCAGTTGTATATCCCCGGGATCAATTTTCTATTATTCGCAGGATGCGTCGCCATCGTCATGGTCTTCCAGCGATCGTCGGCCATGGAGGCAGCCTATGGCCTTTCCATTACCATCTGTATGCTCATGACCTCCTGCCTGCTTTCCTATTATTTTCATACCCACCGGGTGGAAAACGGGTGGATCGGGCTTTACCTCGTGGTGTACCTGACCATTGAGTTTTCCTTTCTTTTCTCCAACCTGGTCAAGTTCGTCCATGGAGGATACATCACCGTGCTTGTGGGGGGGCTCCTTTTCCTGGTCATGATGGTCTGGTACAGGGCCAGGAGAATCAAAAACCGTTATGCAGAATTCGTGAAACTGGAAAATTACCTTCCCCAGCTTCAGGAGCTTAGCAATGATGCTTCGATCCCGAAATATGCGACCCACCTGGTTTATATGACCAGTGCCAATAACCCAAGGGAAATAGAGCAGAAAATTATCTATTCCATCTTCAACCGTAAACCCAAAAGGGCGGATTTATACTGGTTCATCCATGTCCATGTCCTGGATGACCCTTCCAGCTGCGAATATTCGGTGGCCACCATCATCCCCAATGAGGTGATCCGGGTGGAGTTTCGCCTGGGGTTCAGGGTGGAACAAAGAATCAACCTGATGTTCCGAAAGGTCGTTGAGGATCTGGTTCGCAACAAGGAAGTGAACATCACCAGCCGTTACGAATCCCTGAGCAAGAACAATGTGGTTGGGGATTTCCGGTTTATTGTGATCGAGAAGTTTCTTTCCTATGACAATGAACTGGGTTTGTATGACCGCCTTATACTTAAAGCCCATTTCCTCCTGAAAAAAATAACCCTTTCCGAAGAACGGGGTTTTGGCCTGGATTCCAGCTACGTAACGGTGGAGAAATTTCCTCTTATTGTGAACCCGGTGACGAACCTGGACATGAAAAGGGTATAGAGACTATTTTTTCCAACCCCTTCATTTCCATTGGCCCTTCAGGCTGGCGAACAGGGAAAAGGAGGGATTCACCCCCCTGATTAGGGTAGGGGGTGAAAAACTTCACATTTTCCTAAAATTAAACCCGGGGATTTTTGGGTATCCTGATTTATCTTGATTGGCAATAAATGCTCTTGATATGGTGAAAACAAAAATTTGTTACCTCCTGGATCGTTAAAAGGATTTACAATGAATAAAATGCTGCTTTCAATCCTGTTCCTCCCAGGCATCTCCCTGTCCTGGTCCCCGGCTTTCAGCCAGAAACTACTGGAAAATACCCTGAATTCCAGGAGGGTCCTGTTGCCCAATGGGTGGTCCGTATCTCCGGCCGGATCCTTGATCCCCCTGAAGGAGGACCTTCCCCTCAACATGGCTGTTTCTCCCTCGGGAAAATATGTCGCCGTTACCAATAATGGTGACGGAAAACAATCCATCACCCTGATTGATGTTGCCACCCGCCGGATCCTGGATGATCATCCAGTAAGTAAATCCTGGCTCGGTCTCCAGTTTTCCTCCGATGGCAAATCCCTGTATGCCTCCGGAGGAAATGACAACCTGATCATTCATTACAGGATCACCGGAGGCAAATTGTTCAACCAGGACAGCATTATTCTCGGGGCTCCCTGGCCTGTAAAGATCAGCCCCGCCGGACTTACCCTGGATGAAGCCAGACACCGGATTTTTGTGGTAACCAAGGAGGACAGCTCCCTTTATGTCGCCGACCTGGACAACCGCAAGGTCCTTTCGGTGGTGAGACTGCCTGCCGAAGCCTATACCTGCGTTTTGTCTCCTGACGGAAAGGAACTTTATATTTCGATATGGGGCGGCGGAACGGTTGCAATATTTGATGTGGAAACCAATACCCTGTCTGGGGAGATCCAGGTGGGCAGTCATCCCAACGATATGGTCCTCTCCCGGGACGGGCGATTCCTTTTTGTCGCCAATGCGAACGATAATTCCGTATCAGTAATCCGGACAGCCGACCGCCAGGTCATCGAAACTATGATCGCAAGTCTCTATCCCGATTCCCCGACCGGTTCCACCACCAATGGACTGGCCATTTCCTCCGACCAGAAAACACTCTACGTGGCCAACGCAGACAATAATTGCCTGGCTGTCTTCGATGTATCCGATCCGGGACATAGTCATTCCAGGGGTTTCATCCCGGTGGGGTGGTATCCAACCTGCGTCCGGATTGCAGGGGGAAAGATCCTGGTGAGCAATGGAAGGGGATTCTCCTCCTTCGCCAACCCCGGAGGACCTAACCCGATGACTCCCGGAAAAAGAGCCAACGGTCAGCGAGGTCCTGTGGAATATATCGGAAGCCTCTTCAAGGGGAACATTTCGGTAATAACCCCACCTGGAGAAGCTTCACTCAAAACTTATACAGCCGCCGTATACCGCAACACGCCCTATACCCCTTCGAAAGCAGCATTCTCCGATGGCCTTAAGGGAAACCCAATCCCCAGGAAACCGGGGGATCCAACGCCCATTAAATATATTTTTTACGTAATCAAGGAAAACCGGACCTATGACCAGGTATTGGGAGACCTGAAGGAGGGTAATGGGGATTCCAGCCTTTGCATATTTGGAAGAACAGTGACCCCAAATGAGCATGCCCTGGCGGAAGAATTCGTGCTGCTGGATAATTTCTATGTGGATGCTACCGTCAGCGCAGACGGACATAACTGGTCTATGGCGGCCTACGCCACAGACTACACCAATAAAACCTGGCCCACCCAATACAGCGGAAGAGGGGGAACCTATGATTATCAGGGAACCAGGCAGATTGCATATCCCAAGGAAGGCTATATCTGGGACCATTGCAAAAAAAGCGGCATATCCTACCGCAGCTATGGAGAATTCGTGGACTCGGGAATCGCCGAGGACCCTGTCCTTTATGGGCACCTTTGCTCCTACTACCCGGGATGGGACCTGGATATCCAGGACGTTTTCCGCGAGCAAATGTGGGTACATGATTTTGATTCCCTTTTAGCTGCCGGAACCTTGCCTGCCTTCAATACCATTTATTTGCCCAATGACCACACAAGCGGCATGGAAAGGGGAGCCTATACTCCGATCGCTCATGTCGCGGACAACGACCTGGCTTTGGGCAGGTTGATTGACCATATTTCCCACAGCCCCATCTGGGATCAATCGGCAATTTTTGTCCTGGAGGACGATGCCCAGAACGGCCCGGATCATGTGGACGCCCACCGCTCTCCTGCTTTCGTGATCAGTCCCTATGTGAAAAGACACAGCGTGGATCATACCATGTATTCCACCACCGGGCTGGTAAGGACCATTGAACTGATCATCGGGATGCACCCCATGAGTCAGTACGATGCGGCGGCTATGCCGATGTTTCGGTGTTTTACAGCCAATCCGGATGATGGGGCATTCAATGCGCTTCCTGCCCTGGTCGATATCAATGCCCGGAATACCGGAATAGGCCGCGGGGCAAAAATATCATCCCATTTTGATTTTACCCATCCGGATGCCGTTCCGGATGCGGTGCTCAACCAGGTCATCTGGCAATCTGTAAAAGGGGATCAGGCAATCATGCCGCCTCCCAAAAGAAGCGCTTTCGTAAAAGTCATCTCTTCCGCAGATGGGGACGGGGATTGAGAAGACGGATCCGGATTCCCGCGTGGGAGGCATGGCTCCGCCTAAATCCGGATATAGACCTTTCGTCGGTCAAGAACATACCCCACCAGCCAGCAGATCATCATGTAGCTCAGGGCAAAGAGCAAAGAACCGAAGGCTCCCGCAGCAATAACCTGGAAAAAATGAGCATTGACCCAATAAATCAGGTCATTATCTCCGATTGGGATCATGGAAAGAACGACAATCAGCAGTTCCGAAACCAGGTATATAAACAGCGGATTTTTCCCGAAAACGTTGAAGAAATAAACCCCGCGCTTCCAGGACCTGATTTCAACCAGGTATATTAGGACGGAAAGAACTAGCAGGTCGATTCCCACCATATATAATACATAGGAACTGGTCCAGATCTTCTTATTGATCGGAAAGAATCCGTTCCAGAAAAGCGCCAGGGCCAAAAGAAGGCTTCCGGCAACCATCAGGACCGAAATGGTCTCAAAATTCTTGCCTTTGCGCTGGATGAATTTCCCTGCGATATACCCCGCAATGACGTTGACTATGGCCGGAATGGTGCTGAGCACCCCTTCCGGGTCGAAAGGAATCCCCTCCCCATGATACAGGTGGTTATCACCGAACAGGAACCGGTCCAGTTTCAGGACAGGGTTACCGGTCATGGTCAGCTGGGCCCCCGGATCCCCGAAGATCAGGAGGATGGCCCAATAGGCTAAAAGCAGGAATACACCAACGAGAATCGCAGTCCTTTTTGAAAAATAGTGTACGATGAGGGCCCCAAAGCAATAGGCCAGGGCGATCCGTTGAAGGACCCCCATGATGCGGGTATGATTGATCGGGTTGAACACCCAGGATCCCGAATCAGTCTGATGAACGAAAGGAAACCAGTACATCAGGTAACCAATCAAAAAAATAAGGACCGTTCTTTTGAAGATTTTTCCCAGGACAGCCGCATTCCCGATCATTTCATACTTACGGAGGGCAAAGCTCAGGGCATTGCCCACCGCGAAAAGGAAGGAAGGGAAAACCATATCGGTAGGGGTGCATCCGTTCCAGTGGGAATGGTTCAGGGGGCCGAAAGAGGCGGCCCCTCCTCCGGGGTCGTTGACCACGATCATCAGGCAAATGGTCATCCCGCGGAACACATCCAGGGACAGGAATCGTTCAGGCTTAAGATCATCCATAAAAACGGCTTATGAGGGCTGGTCCAAAGTACATAATCCTTTCCTGATCCGCTATAGGCCAATTGGCTTCGGGGAGAACCCCTTTGTTTCCCAAATGGATCGTTTTAATTCAATTTTTATGAAACTAATGATCAATAATGAAATAATTTTGTAAAAATCGAAAAATAATTCCGGGAAGGGTGATAGGAAGGTCCTTTTCTATCCCATCTTTGAGCCTGATTCTGAATTTAATTACCATATGCAACCAAAATGGACCGGGATTTATCCCGCAGTCACCACGCAATTCCATGAGGACGGATCCCTGGACCTGAAAGGATTCAGCGAATCGATCGAGTCCCAGATCCAGGCGGGAGTGGACGGCATTATCGTTTGCGGATCCCTGGGGGAGAACAGCACCCTGGATACTGAAGAAAAGTTTACCCTTCTTCTGGAGGCAAAGAAAAAATCCGGCCAAAGGGTCCCGGTTATTCTCTGCCTTGCAGAATGCTCGACCAAGGCCGGGATATCATTTGCCTGCCGGGCCCAGGCCGAGGGGGCAGACGGCCTGATGGTCCTCCCCCCTATGAGATACCCATCCGACGACCTGGAGACCCTTACCTACCTGAGAAAAGTAGTAACCGCAACTCCTCTGCCAGTGATGATCTATAATAATCCCATCGCTTACAGGACCCTGATCACCCGTGAAATGTTCCAGGAATTGGCGGAATACCCCCAGGTCCAATCCATGAAGGAGTCCACCGGAAACCTGCGTAACCTGACCGATCTGCGCATTGCTTTTGGGGACCGCTTCAGGATTCTTACAGGGGTGGATGATCTTGCCCTGGAAAGCCTGATGATGGGAGCCGATGGTTGGGTGGCCGGCCTGGTGTGCGCTTTCCCCCGGGAAACCGTAGCGATCTACCGCCTATCCCTTCAAGGGCGATGGGATGAGGCCAGGGAGATCTATCGCTGGTTTTTTCCCCTGCTGCACCTGGATGTATCCGATAAACTGGTTCAGAACATCAAGCTGGCCCAATCCTTGACGGGCATGGGCACTGAATTTGCTCGCCAACCCAGGATGCCTCTGTACGGGATTGAAAGAGAAAAAGTCATGAACATCATCAAGGATGCCCTGGCGACCAGGCCAAAGCTTCAGTAAGGTAGCCAGGGAAGATTATAACCATCTAATGGAAGGCACCAATATTATAGGGTTTAAGCGAAGGGCAGGAACCAAATCATTCCGTGCCCTTGATCCGGCGACCGGAAATGAAATGGCAGACCAATTTTGGGAATCCACCCCGGAAGGGGTGGATGAGGCCCTGACTTATGCCGACGCGGCCTTCCCGGTATTCGGCAACCTCCCCGGAAAAACCCGTGCCGCCTTCCTGAGGGCAATCGGGCGGCAAATCCTGGACCTGGGCGATGTCTTAATCCAGGTCACTTCCAGGGAAACCGGGCTTCCTTTAGGCAGAATCGAGGGGGAAAGGGCCAGAACGGTGGACCAGCTCTACCAATTTGCCGACCTGATCGAAAAAGGATCCTGGGTGGAAGCCACAATTGACACCCCAATTCCAGACCGCAAACCCAACCCCAGGCCTTCACTTTGCCGCATGCTGGTTCCCCTGGGACCCGTGGCTGTCTTCGGAGCCTCCAATTTCCCTTTGGCATTTTCAGTGGCTGGCGGCGATACGGCATCTGCCCTCGCAGGGGGAAATCCGGTGATTGTCAAGGCGCATCCCGGGCACCCGGGATGCAGTGTCCTGGTCGGAGAGGCCATTGTCAGGGCAGCTCAGGAAACTGGAATGCCGGAGGGGGTGTTCTCCCTGCTGCTGGACGAAGGAACTTCCGTTGGAAAGGACCTGGTAGCCCATCCGAAGGTTCAGGCTGTTGGTTTCACGGGCTCCTACAAGGCAGGCATGGCCCTTTGCCAGGTTGCCGCAGAAAGGAAGGTACCCATTCCGGTTTTTGCTGAAATGGGAAGCATCAATCCTGTGATCCTGTTACCCGGAGCCCTGGAAAAAAGAGCCGGGCAGCTTGCAACGCAGGCCGCCTCTTCAGTCACTTTGGGGGTTGGACAATTCTGCACCAATCCGGGGTTGATCCTGGCGATCCATTCCCCTGCCCTGGAATCCTTCATTGAAGCGTTCGGCAAAGTGATTAGTGAAACTGCTTACGGCACCATGCTGAGTCCCCGGATTGCCGGTGCCTACCATAAATCGGTTCAGGAAGTCCTGGACCAGACGGGAGTAAAGCTGATCACCAGATCCAGCAAAGACAATTTGAATGAGCTCAACCAGGGGCAGCCCACCGTCGCCCGGGTCAACGCGGAAGACTTCATGGGATCTCCGAAGGCTCACCAGGAAGTATTCGGGCCTTTCAGTCTTTTGGTTTGTTGCAAGGATTTTCAGGACCTGAACCAGGTGGTCGATTCCCTGGCAGGACAACTCACCTTTACCCTTCACTGCGAGCCTGCAGAAATGAACGGTCACCCGGATCTTTTGCAAAAGCTCCGGGAAAAAGCGGGAAGGATCATTTTCAACGGCATGCCCACCGGTGTGGAAGTCAGTCCCGCTATGCACCATGGCGGACCCTATCCGGCCAGTACCGATTCCCGGTTTACTTCCGTGGGCATCCATGCCATCAAACGGTTCGTCAAACCCATCTGTTTCCAGAACTGGGAGGATGCCCTTCTGCCTCCGGAACTCCAGGCCTCCAATCCGCTTCAGATCGTCAGGCGGGTAAACGGGATCCATACCAAAAACCCCATAGCCTAAACCCGGATCTTGCAAACCCATACCTTTTGCTGTATCGATGCCCACACCTGCGGGAACCCGGTCCGGCTGGTTATAACGGGTGGTCCGGTGCTTCAGGGAGCCAATATGAGTGAGAAAAGGCTTCATTTTATCCGGGAATACGACTGGATCCGGAAGGGATTGATGTTCGAACCCCGGGGCCATGACCTGATGAGCGGGAGCATTTTATACCCGGCCCAGGATCCGGAAAATGATGCAGCAGTCCTTTTCATCGAGACCAGCGGCTGTTTACCGATGTGTGGCCACGGAACCATCGGGACCGTAACCATCGCAGTCACGGAAGGATTGATCCGGCCCCGTACCCCTGGAATCCTGAAATTGGAGACTCCTGCCGGAATTGTGACCGTCAGTTACCTCCAAAATCAGGGACGGGTGGAATCGGTGCGCCTCACCAATGTCCCTTCCTTCCTCCATTCAGAATCCCTTGAGCTGGATTGTTCAGGATTGGGCCTCATCCAGGCTGATGTGAGCTATGGTGGAAATTTTTATGCAATCATCGACCCCCAGCAAAATTTCAGGGGGCTGGAACATTATGCGGTGGATGACCTGGTTCGCTGGGGAAGGGAAATCCGAAAAGAGCTCAATGCCAGGTATACTTTCATCCATCCCCTGGATCACTCGATCCGGGGTTGTTCCCACGTCCTTTGGGCAGGCACCCCTCTTAACCCGGGTTCCACAGCCCGAAACGCAGTGCTTTACGGAGAAAAAGCGATTGACCGTTCTCCCTGCGGGACCGGGACCTCCGCCCGGATGGCACAATGGGTCCATAAAGGTTGGCTGAAAAAAGGGGATCCATTCATCCATGAAAGCATAATTGGCAGCCAATTCACGGGAAGGGTGGAGGAACTGGTGCAGATCGGCCCCTATCCAGGCATCATCCCCTCTGTGGAGGGATGGGCCCGGATTTACGGTTACAATACCATTACGATCGATGAGGAAGATCCTTATGCTCTCGGATTCCAGGTGGTGTAAAAGATTGGGGTCCTGTTTTAATGTAAAGGGAAAATGGCTTATTTTTTTTGGCAGGTTTACTGAACGGCCCGGTTTAGTGAGTCGATTTAGGCAGGGCCGGATCACCCTCTAACACCTCTAAATTCCATGGACAAAAAGGATATCCTCGTGATTGGAGGAGGGATCTGTGGCCTTTGTTCTGCCTATTATCTGACCCAGGCTGGCCACCGTGTTATTGTCGTGGACCAGTCCAATATGGCCGACGGATGCTCTTTCGGAAATGCCGGGATGATCGTGCCCAGCCATTTTGTTCCGTTGGCCGCCCCAGGAATGATCTCCCGCGGCATCCGCTGGATGTTTCGCCAGGACAGTCCTTTTTTTGTTCATCCAATCCCCAACCTTTCCCTGCTTTCCTGGGGCTGGAAATTCTACCGGGCCTCCAATGCGCTTCGGGTCCAAAGGGCCATGCCAGCCCTCCGTGATATCAGCCTCTTAAGCCGGAAACTTTTCGTTGAGATCGCTTCCTCAGACCAGTTCAGTTTTTCTTTCGAAACCAGGGGGCTTCTGATGCTTTGCAAAACTGAAAAGGTGGCCGAAGAAGAAGCCTGTACTGCTGCCATCGGGAACCAGTTGGGAATTGAAGCAAGGATCCTGAACCGCCAGGAGGTTGCAGTGATGGAACCAGTCCTTTTGCCCGAAGTCATTTCGGGAATATATTATCCCTGGGATGCCCACTGCAACCCTTCCCAGTTCATGGAAGCATTGAAGGCATGGCTGGTTGCCCATGGGGTGAGGGTTTTACCGGAATGCCGGGTAACAGGGTTCAGGGTTTCTAGCTCAACGATAAAAGAAGTTCAAACCCCAAACCAGGCCTTCCGGGTGAATGAAGTTATCCTTTGCGCGGGGTCCTGGTCCGGGCAGCTGGCCAGAAAGCTGAATCTCCATCTTCCACTGGAGTCTGGAAAAGGATATGGAATGACGGTGCCGAAGGGCAGTCATACTCTGGTTCATCCCTCCATCCTCTGTGATGCCCGTGTGGCCATAACCCCCATGGGAGATTTCTTACGTTTCGGTGGGACTATGGAAATCGGCGGATCACCAACAAAGGTAAATCCCAAAAGAGTGCAGGGAATCCTGAAAGCCATACCCGAATATTTTCCCGGATTTCATCCGGAGGTGAAAATTCCCCAACAAGTATGGAGCGGCCTAAGGCCATGTAGCCCGGATGGAATGCCTTTTATTGGAAGGCCAAAAAAATATACCAACCTCGTGGTCGCCACAGGTCATGCGATGATGGGATTGAGCCTGGG
>JANWKA010000046.1 GCA_025451655.1 Chitinophagaceae bacterium
CAGCGGATGATCGACCTGGTCAACAACCTCCAGGCCACCTATAAGGAAAGGATCTCCAGCCTGGACTGGATGAGCGATTCCACCAAGCCCAAGGCCATTGAAAAGCTGGAAGCCTTCACCAAAAAAATCGGGTATCCCGACAAATGGAAGGACTATTCCTCCATCGACATCACCAGGACGAACCTGGTCCGCAACCTGGAAAACATCGGTCTCTGGAATTTTCATTATAAAATGAACAAGATTGGAAAGCCGGTGGACAGAAGCGAGTGGGGCATGACCCCACCCACGGTGAATGCCTATTACAATCCGGTATTCAACGAAATTGTCTTTCCGGCGGGCATCCTGCAGCCCCCCTTCTTTTTCCAGGACGCTGACGATGCGGTGAACTATGGGGCCATCGGGGCCGTGATCGGCCACGAGATGACTCATGGATTCGACGACCAGGGCAGCCAGTATGACAAGGACGGCAACCTGAAGAACTGGTGGACCCCCGAGGACCGGAAAAAATTCGAGCAGAAAGCAAACCTCGTGGTGGCCCAGTATGACAGTTCCGTGGTGCTGGACTCCATCCATGTGAATGGTAAACTCACCGAGGGGGAAAATATCGCCGATATCGGAGGGCTCGCCATCGCCTATGCCGCCTTCAAGAACACCCCGGAGGGCAAATCGGGCGACAAGATCAACGGCCTGACCCCGGACCAGCGTTTTTTCCTGTCCTTCGCCCAGATCTGGAGGATCAAGAATACCGATAAACGACTGCTGTTCCGGATTTACAACGACCCCCATTCCCCGGAAATGTACCGGGTGGACAATCCGGTCTCCAACATGGTAGCCTTCTATAATGCCTTCGGGGTGAAACCGGGGGACCGGGAATACCGGCCAGACAGCACCCGGGTGAATATCTGGTGAGAGCGCCTGATTCCAATTAAAAAGGGCCCTCAGGCCCTTTTTAATTGGATTTACACAATGAAGTTGAGGTTATTTCTTTTTGCCTGATTTGGGAGCCATAATCACCAGCATCCTTTTGCCTTCCATGGTTGGCATTCCTTCCAGGGCGCCGATCTCGGCGAGCCTTTCGGCAAATTTCAGCAGGATCAGCTCTCCCCTTTCCTTGAACATGATCGCCCTTCCCTTGAACTGAACATAGGCCTTCACCTTGTTTCCCTCCTTGAGGAACCTTTCCGCATGGCGGGATTTGAAGTCAAAATCATGGTCATCCGTATTGGGGGTGAACCGGATTTCCTTCACTTCGGAATGGGCCGCCTTGGCCTTCATTTCCTTCTCCTTCTTTTTCTTCTCGTAAAGGAATTTATTGTAATCAATAATTTTGCATACCGGGGGAACTGCGTTGGGGGAAATCTCCACCAGGTCCAGGCCCAGGTTTTGGGCCATCCGCTGGGCTTCAGGGGTCGGATAAATGCCCACCGTCACATTATCCCCCACCAGGCGCACCTCAGGCACGCGGATCATGTGGTTGGTTTTGTGTTCTTGAAATTGTTCTTTTCTTCTGAAGGGGAAATTCCGGTTAAAAGTGGTCTTGCGTGGCTGCATTAAAGGTTAAAAATTGATTAAAGGATAACTGGTCGGGGACCAGCATGAATTTCAGATTTTGGTTTATGCATCAATCAACAAATCATGAGCCAGATTCATCCGGTGCCGTTTTGTCGGACACTTCCCGTTTCACCGAGGTAATAAAGGCATCCACCTCCATGGATCCCAGGTCTCCCCTGGATTGCCTTCGAACCGATACGGTGGAGGATGCAGTTTCCCGGTCTCCAATGACCAGCATATAGGGAATCTTGAGGAGTTCTGCGTCCCGGATTTTTTTGCCAATCTTTTCGCCCCGGTCATCCAACTCTGCACGAATTTCAGATTTTTTTAATAATTCCCCGACTTTTTCTGCATAGGGGATGAATTTCTCACTGATCGGAAGGATCCTGACCTGGACAGGGACGAGCCAAAGGGGAAACTTGCCGGCGCAATGCTCGATCAGCACCGCAACGAACCGCTCCAGGGAACCGAACGGGGCCCGGTGTATCATGACCGGCCGGTGTTTCTGATTATCGGCCCCTGTATATTCCAGTTCAAAACGCTCCGGAAGGTTATAATCTACCTGGATGGTTCCCAATTGCCATTTTCGTCCCAGCGCATCCCGGACCATGAAATCCAGCTTGGGACCGTAAAACGCAGCCTCTCCGTAAACCAGTTCGGTTTTCAGGCCTTTACCGGCAACCGAATCCAGGATGGCCTGCTCCGCCAATTGCCAGTTTTCATCCGATCCGATATATTTGGAATGGTCTACCGGGTCCCTCAGGGAAATCTGTGCGGTATAATCGGTGAAATGGAGGCTTTGGAACACATAGAGGACCAGGTCGATCACTTTTTCGAATTCGGCTTTCACCTGGTCCGGCCTGCAGAAAAGGTGGGCGTCATCCTGGGTGAACCCCCGGACCCGGGTCAGGCCATGCAGCTCCCCGCTCTGTTCATAACGGTAGACAGTTCCGAACTCCGCCAGGCGGACCGGAAGGTCCCGGTAGGATTTGGGGGAGGATTTGTAAATCTCGCAATGGTGGGGACAATTCATGGGCTTGAGCATGAACTCCTCCCCTTCCTGGGGGGTCTTGATGGGGCGGAAACTGTCCTTCCCGTATTTTTCATAATGCCCTGAAGTGATGTAAAGGTTGATATTTCCGATATGGGGGGTGACCACCGGAAGGTAACCGCTGGCCAGCTGGGCTTCGTTCATGAAATTTTGAAGTCTTTCGCGCAGCATGGCTCCCTTGGGAAGCCAGAGTGGCAGACCGAGGCCGACTTTTTCCGAAAAAGTGAAAAGCTCCAGCTCCCGGCCCAGCTTCCGGTGATCCCTTTTCCTGGCTTCTTCCAGCATCAGCAGGTACTGGTCCAGTTCCTGTTGCTTCGGGAAGCTGATCCCGTAGATGCGGGTCATCATCTTGTTGTGTTCATCCCCTCGCCAGTATGCTCCCGAAATGGCGGTCAGCTTCAGGGCCCGGATCAGGCCCGTATGGGGGATATGGGGGCCCTTGCAGAGGTCCGTGAATTCCCCCTGGGTGTAAAAAGTGATTTTCCCATCCTCCAGCCCGTCGATCAGTTCGATCTTGTAGGGGTCCCCTTTCCGGGTAAAATAATCGAGGGCATCCTTCTTGGACATGGCCTTGCGGACGAAGGGCTGGTCCTGGCGGGCAAAATCAGCCATTTTTCCTTCTATTGCTCCCAGATCTGCTTCAGAAATCTGGCGGTCTCCCGGGTCCACGTCGTAATAAAATCCCTGCTCGATCGCCGGGCCGATGCCGAACCGGATGCCCGGGTATTGGGTCTGCAAGGCTTCAGCCAGCAAATGGGCGGAGGAATGCCAGAAGGTGGCTTTCCCTTCGGGATCGTCCCAGGTGAGGAGCCGGACCGCGGCGTCGGAATCAATCGGGCGGGAGGCATCCCAAACCTCTCCGTTCACTTTGACCGACAGGACCTTGCGGGAGAGCCCCTCGCTGATGGACCGGGCGATCTCCATACCGGTCACCGGCGCCTCGTACTGGCGCACTGCCCCGTCTGGTAATGTAATTCGGATCATAAAAAAAGAAATGCGAAGGTATTGAAATCGCCGCAGATTGCCTATGGTCAAGGCTTTGCGATCTGCCGCAGGCGGCCACGAACCCGGGTCGCCGGCCCTCCTGCGGTGAATTGGGGTCCGGGTGTTAAATTCGTCCCGCAAGATGGCATGGCCCGATGAATGAAAATGGATTATCGAAAGCACTAACCCAACTCGGGCATGATATTTCCGGAACCCTCCATACGGACGAGGCCATGCGCATTCTCTATGCCACCGATGCCTCTGCCTACCGGGAATTGCCCCTGGCCGTGGCCATTCCCGAAAGCCTGTCGGATCTCCAAAAGCTCATGGGTTTTGCCCGGAGCCATAAAACCTCCCTGATTCCCCGCACGGCCGGCACCTCACTCGCCGGCCAGGTGGTCGGAGGGGGCATCGTGGTGGACCTGTCTCGAAAATTCACCCGGATCCTGGAATTGAACCCGGAAGCTCAATGGGTCCGGGTGGAACCCGGGGTCATCCGGGACGAATTGAACATGATGCTCCGACCTCACGGGTTCTTTTTCGCCCCGGAAACCTCCACGGCCAACCGGGCCATGATCGGAGGGATGGCCGGAAATAATTCCTGCGGGTCCAATTCGGTGGTGTATGGCAGCACGAGGGACCATCTCCTGGAGGTGAGAGCCCTGCTGAGCGATGGGTCGCTGGCGGTATTCGGCCCCCTGAACAACCAGGAATTCCAGAAAAAATGCGAGGCACCCGGCCTGGAAGGAACATTGTACCGGGATATCCGGTCCCTGCTTTCGGATTCCTCCAACCGCGAAGAGATCGCCCGGGAGTATCCCCGCAAGAGCATCCGCAGGCGCAATACCGGCTATGCCCTGGACCTGCTGGCCGAAACCGCACCGTTCCGGGATGGAGGAGCCCCGTTCAACTTCTGCAAGCTGATCGCCGGCTCGGAAGGAACCCTTTCCCTCCTCACTGAACTCCGGCTCCATATCGAGCCCCTCCCGCCACCGGAAACGGGCCTGCTCTGTGTTCATTTCCGTTCCATTGACGAATCCCTCCGGGCCAATGTCATCGCGATGGAATTCCATCCGAGCGCCAGCGAGCTGATCGACCACTACATCCTGGAATGCACCCGGGACAATATCGAACAGTCCAGGAACCGTTTTTTCGTGGAAGGAGAACCCGCGGCCATCCTGGTCATCGAATTTTGCCGGGATAACCGGGAGGCGATCGCATCCATTGCCGGAAAGCTGACCGAGGCCCTCCGGGAGGCCGGCCTGGGATACCACTATCCGCTTTTGTACGGAAAGGACACGGCCCGGATCTGGAGTTTAAGGAAAGCCGGCCTGGGCCTGCTGGGCAATATGCCGGGCCCTGCCAAACCCGTTCCCGTAATCGAGGACACGGCCGTGGAAGTCAGGGACTTGCCGGCTTATATCTCGGAGTTCAATGAGATCCTGAAAAAATACGGACTTTATTCGGTACACTATGCGCATGCGGGGTCAGGGGAAATCCATCTCCGGCCCATCCTGGACCTGAAGACCAGGGAAGGGAACCGCCTTTTCCGGGCCATCGCCGAACAGATCGCCTCCCTGGTAAAAAAATACGGGGGCTCCCTGAGCGGTGAACATGGAGACGGTAGGCTGCGTGGGGAATTCATCCGCAGGATGATCGGGGAAAAGAATTACGGCATGCTGCGCCAGGTCAAAAATACCTGGGATCCGTTGGGAATCCTGAACCCCGGAAAGATCGTCGATACCCCTCCCATGGATACGATGCTGCGGTACATGCCCGGCCAGACTGCATCGGAAATCCGGACCCATTTCAATTTCGGGCCCTGGGGAATTCTTGCGCACGCAGAACAATGTAATGGCACGGGGGACTGCCGCAAGACCCACCTGTCCGGAGGCACCATGTGCCCGAGTTATATGGCCACCCGGAATGAAAAGGACACCACCCGGGCCAGGGCGAACATCCTCAGGGAATTCCTGACCCGGTCCACCCGCCCGAACCGGTTCAACCATCAGGAAATTTATGAGGTGATGGATCTTTGCCTTTCCTGCAAGGGCTGTAAATCCGAATGCCCTTCCAATGTCGACGTGGCCAAGTTGAAAATGGAATTCCTGCAGCAGTATTATGATAGCAACGGAACTCCCCTCCGGGCCAGGATCATCGGGAGTTTCGCGGCCATGAACCGGGCCGCCTCCCTGTTTCCCAGGCTATATAACGCCCTGATCACCTTCAGGCCCACCTCCTCCCTGATCAAATCCGTTTGCGGGTTCGCCCCGCAACGCCCCCTTCCCCGGCTCCATCATACGACCCTGCGCCGTTGGTTCCGCTGGCATATCGTCCCCCGGCCCGATCCCCGGATGGGAAAAGTCTGCCTGTTTTGTGATGAATTCACCAATTACAATGATACCCTGACGGGGATCCACAGCGTTCAGCTCCTGGAATGGCTCGGTTATGAGGTGATCCTGCCCCCCCATGAACAAAGCGGGAGGGCCTTGCTTTCCAAAGGCCTGCTGCGCCGGGCCAAACCCCTGGCCGAAAAAAATATCCGGACCTTCAGCCCTCTTGTCGGACCGCAGGTGCCGCTGGTTGGCATCGAGCCTTCGGCCATCCTCAGCTTCCGGGATGAATACCCGGACCTGGTGAGCGCACCGCTCCGAGATGCCGCAAAGGCGGTGGCTGCCCACACCTTCCTGGCCGAGGAATTCCTGTCCCGGGAGATCCGGGCCGGAAAAATCAGTTCCGACCGTTTCACCCTGGATAAAAAAGTGGTCTGGCTCCATGGCCATTGCCAGCAAAAGGCCCTTTCTTCCATGGAATATGCCAGGGAAATTCTTTCATTGCCCCGCAATTACGAAGTGCGGGAGATTCCTTCCGGATGTTGC